>JAKBCM010000070.1 GCA_021807845.1 Pseudomonadota bacterium | reverse complement strand
AAATTGTAAGTGTCTTAAGAAATTATCATGGACAGGCGAATTAGCCTCCTTTTCAGCAACCAGTCTTTCAAGATGAAGCCCAGAACTCATCCGCGACTCAAAGTTCCGACAAGATTGCTTAAATTCTTCAATCAACTGGCAGGTTTTGGCTTTATCACTCAAATGAACGCCATCGTCATCAAACATTAACTCTACAAAACGCTTTTGCGCCAATACAGGGGGAAACCAGGTCAAGGTAATCACGAAATACCCTTCATAAAGGGTTCCCAGTTGTTCAAATAGTGCCCGTCTTTCCTCATCAACAGCTAAAGAAATGGCATCAGGAAAATGCGAATGATTTATATCGCTGTAACCAGGCGCTGCACGACGCACCGCATCAACATGGATCATCCACCCATTACCCATGGCCGATAAGGCCTGATTGATACGAAATGAAAGCATTTCACGCGCCTCATCGGTGGTATTGGCAATGTCTTCACCACTATAAAGCCAGGAGGCAATGAATGAGCCGTTTTTACCAACAATCACCCCATCATCAATCACGGCAGCATAGTTGAGTAAATCTGCCAAACCAGCTTGGTGCGACCTGTGCTTTTTTAAAAGTCGTTCACGTGTTTTCAAGCGGATTTCCCAGAACAACAGGCTTAAAAGAACAAGCCCTGTACTGCTGATTAAAAAACTAATTAATTCAATCATTGATAACCTCTTCGATTAGTCCTGAACGGGGTTGAGCGCGCTGGATAATAGGCTTGATAGCGTCTTTGTCTCAGATAAATTGCTCGCATTGATGGATCTGACTTAGCCATAAGACGAAAACCTTTTAAGGCTGAAAACCACATCAATAGCCCAACAAAGGCCGCCAGCCAGTCTTGGGCTGCAAATATCAGAATGGCGGACAGCAAACCTGAAAACATCACGAGCTCGCGGTCACCGCCCATGAAAAGACTCGGGCGGTTTCCACATTGGCGGATTGGGATAGTGCGCAAGCTCATAGCTGGATATCCTGGGCAATTGTTACCGTAGAGGGCTTGGAAATTTCAGCGCCTTTTCCGGTAATAGCCGTCATGGTATTTTGAGCAGCAACTAAAAAAGCCAGCACTAGAACAAAAAAGATTAAGGAGCGCATAAAGCCGTTTAACTCACCACCAAAAATCAGCATTGCCCCTGCAGCAACCAGACCGATAATGGCCGCACTAAAGGCAAAGGGTCCTGTAACAGATTTTTGGATTTTGGTGAGCCAAGAGTCAAAGGGAAGGCCACCACCAGCCGTTGCTGCCAAGGCTGGATGGGTGATTAACAGCAAAAACAAAATCGTTAAACCCATCAAGACAAAGTTCTTTTGATTCAATCCGGTTACTTGGTGCATTCATTTTCTCCTTAAACAAGTTTTTCAATGTTGTAATGACCATTCTCATAGCCATGAACTGAGATGATTTCTTCTACCCTACGACCCTGCGGCGTTCTGGCGATATGCACAACACAATGCACAGCCTCGCCAATCAGCGGCTCAATCTCAGCGGGTGCTGCAGGGTTTCTGGTAATCAATGATTTCAAACGATAAAGACCGGCCAGACAGTTATTGGCATGGAGAGTTGCAGTACCGCCTTCATGCCCGGTATTCCAGGCATCCAGCAAATCCAAAGCCTCAGAACCACGAACTTCGCCAACAATAATTCTGTCGGGGCGCATCCTGAGCGTGGTTTTCAACAGCTGGGTCATTTTTACATCAATGGTCGTGTGATATTGGACACAGTTTTTAGCTGCACACTGGATTTCGCCGGTATCCTCAATGATAAAAATGCGTTCCTCAGGCGCATGAATCACCATTTCATTGATGATGGCGTTAACCAAGGTGGTCTTTCCTGATCCCGTACCGCCAATAACCAGAATGTTGCGATGCGCCGCCACCGCCTGTTCAATGACCTCGTTTTGTGCTTCGGTCATAATTCCTGCCTCCACATAGTGATTGAGGGTAAAAACTGACAGCGCTTTTTTACGAATCGCAAAGGTCGGGCGTGAAACAACTGGTGGAAGCTGCCCGGCAAAACGTGATCCATCCAGAGGTAGTTCTCCTTCCAACAAGGGCTTAAAGCGGGTGACTTCCTTGCCATGAAAACCAGCAACGGTTTTGATAATGCTCTCGGCCCGCGCCTCGGTGATACTTCCAATACAACGCATCGTTTCGCCTAGGCGCTCTTGCCAAAGCCTACCGTCAGCATTGAGCATGATTTCAATGGTTTTTGGATCATTTAAAGCCTGTTCAATCAAACCACCTAAATCACGCCTTAGCTTTTCTTTAGCTCGGTCTTTGACCGTTAACCCTTGTTCTTCTTGCTCTTTCATTTGGGCTAAATCCTGATGATGATTTTGTTATCGATGATATTCACTAAGCTTTACGCTACTCTTGAATTTGCTGATTAAACGGTCAACAATGCTTTCCTTATTGGGAGCATTGTCATGGAACCATTTATCTTTTTGGCGTTCCCGATAGATACGTCGCTGAATTTCATCACGATGGACGGGAATGGATTTAGGTGCATCAAAAGCAAGGCGCACTTCTCCATCCCGATATCCCACGATCGTGCAGTAAACATCATCATGGATAACGACAGACTCCCCGACTTTTCTTGTTAATACCAACATGTGTTTTCTCCTGTAGTTTTTAAAATAAAAATGCTTTGCACTGCTGGATAGCAGCGGCCGCCACCTCTGTACTTGCAGGGGTAAATTCTTTGGGTGCGACATAAACGTTGTTTCGCTTTTTTATGTCACGACAAATGCCAATTAACTGAGGCAAACTTGGTGGCATTTCACAATGGTCCCGACATTCAATGATGGCCTGATTCAAAGTGTCATCACTGAATCGACTTAACCCCTCCAGCCATTCATTTTTGGCAAACTCCAAAAATCCATCGCTCTTAAACTGGCTGCGCCACAGGTGCCCATAAAAGACAGCAAAGCGTGTAAACAGATTCTCAATACGCTTTTTATTGCTGTCGATAGCATTGCAGGTTGATGACGTTGTTTGGCTTGTATTCATCTTCACTGGCGTTTGCTGTGTCTTCTGTTTCTGGATTCCAGAATGGATCATGGGCTGTGTTTTTAGTACTTGGGCGATGCTTTGCATTCCTTTTCTCCTCTGTTACTTCAATTTTGACTTCATCTTCCCAGCATTTTTGTGCCAACCAGTTTGCTGGATATTTCCAGGATGGCACCCACTCCCCACGTGACTCTTTTGCTCTGCGTGCTTTAATTTGGTCTTCAATGGCTTGCAGCATGGTTCTTAGGAGCTGATCATCCGGATTGATTTGCTTAAAAGTTTCAAAAGCACATTCACGCGATTTTTTCTCAGGGTAAAGCGACCAAAATTGCTCGAACTTTTGCTGCAAAAAAATATATAAATAATATCTTTTATATGAGGTGTGTCGGCTTTGGGGGTTTGAGGTGTGTCTGGTTTTGCGTCGATAACCTCTATTACGCTTGATTTTATTGACTCTCTTTGTGTTGGGTTTATGTCGGCTTGCTGTGTCGGGTTTGTGTCGGCTTTATTTTGGGAACAATAATTCGAATTGGCCAACAAGCATTTTAAAATGAGTTGTTTGTCATCGGATTGTATATAAACTAATCCTGCACGTTCTAATGCTTTGATCACACGTCGTAATTGTTGGCGGCTAGGACTACCTGATTGAATACCTTGATGTGGTTCAACGTATAGGGTTTCCGCCAAAGATTGGTAACTGATGCCTCTTTTGATTCCCACAAGTGAAGTAATGTTATCCATATGGGGTCTTATACCAAGCAAATACGTAACCTGCTGGAGATACGGTAACCCCATTAATGCACTGAGTTCTTGTGAAGTTATTTTTAAATAACTATTCATAAAAATATCCGAATTTCTCGTTTTTATATTGTATTTATGATAAATTGAGCTAAATAAATATATGTGTTGTCTCTTTTTGTGATTGAATTCGTCCATGATATAGCACGAATTGTGGTTAATCAAGAGTGATTTTAACTTTTTTTAGGAGGGGATTAGTGTCCACAATTAAAGAAAAAATTGGCCAACGAATTTATGAGGCACGTAAGGCCAAAGGGCTTAGTCAACAAGGGCTGGCAAATTTGACTACCGATCTCAAGCAATCGCGAATTAATAATTGGGAAAATGGGTTACGTACCCCTGGTCCTGAAGAAATTAAACAGTTGGCTAATGCGTTAGAAGTACCCGCAGCTTTTTTAATGTGTTTGTCGGATGAAAAACAAGAGAACCAAACTAAAAAACTCAGCCGATTGATTCCTTTATTTGATCATCATCAAGCATGTAATGTCGAACACTATCTTGAAGAACTACGTGAGCAAGGTGAGTTGGAGGGAGTCATTTTAATTTCTGCAAGTGCTGAGTTATTACCAAAATTAGGTGCTAATACATTTGCATTTAAAATGTGCAATGACAGCATGATACCGGAATTTAGACCAAATGATATTTTAGTGATTGATCCCTCTGCTCAACCAGAACCTGGCAATTATGTGGCAGTTAAAATGAGTGGAAAGTCAGAGGTTATTATCTGCCAGTATAAGAAACTATCTTATAATTCATCTGAATTTGAACTACTGACTTTGAATGATCATTGGCCGAATATAAAGGTAGCCGACGGTGTTGATGTTGAGATTGTTGGGAAAGTAGTACAGTGTATGCGGGGGGTTTAGACAATGGTGGCAAAGCTTAACGATCACGAATTTCAAAATAGGTAGAGTGAAGTGAATAACAAAGATCTAAATACGAGTCTTTTTAAAGACATAGCATTGTTAATTGAATCGACAAAATCCCATGTTGCCCGTTCAGTAAATTCTTCAATCATCCATTTATATTGGAGAATTGGAGAGCGTATTCACCGAGAAATATTAAAGACAGATAGGGCAGAATATGGTGCAGAGGTTATAAAACAATTATCAAAAGAGCTTGCTTCGATTTATGGTCGTGGTTTTGATGTTAGAGCTTTATTTAGAATGGTCAGATTTGCCAAATTTTTTCCAGAAGAGCAAATAGTGGTGACACTGTCGCCACTATTGTCATGGTCACATTTTATAGAACTCATTTCACTTGAAGATGAGATAAAAAGAAAGTTTTATATGGAAATGTGCAGAGTGGAGCATTGGACGGTTAGAGATCTCCGCAAAAAAATTAGTAGCATGTTGTATGAACGAACCATGCTTTCTCACCAGCCAGAAACGATTGTTGAGCATAATTTATCCCAATTAAATGCTAATGACAAACTATCACAAGAGCTTGTATTCCGCGATCCCTATGTCCTAGATTTTTTAAATCTGCCTTCACCATTTAGCGAGAAAGATTTGGAAAATGCTATTTTGGATGAATTATCAAAATTTTTACATGAACTTGGAACAGATTTTTGTTTTATCGCACGGCAAAAACGAATAACGATTGATCATGAGGATTATTATATTGATCTTCTTACTTTTCATAGGGGTCTTCAGAGGCTTATAGCGATTGAATTAAAATTGGGGAAATTTAAAGCCAGTTATAAAGGTCAAATGGAACTGTATTTAAGATGGTTAGATAAATATGAGAGAAAGGCTCATGAAAATCAACCCTTGGGTTTGATTTTGTGCGCCGAAAAGAAACAAGAGCATATTGAATTATTGGAATTAAATAAAAGCGGCATACATGTTGCTCAATATTTAACAGAACTTCCATCAAAAAAAGTTCTTGAGGAAAAATTACATAAGGTAATAAAAATTGCACAGGAGAAGATAGCGCGGATGATTGGTCAAGATGATCATGACCAATAATAACTGTTTCATAAATTGTGGCATGAGTGTGGCCCCTGCGGCTCTAGGATAACCCAGATGAATGATCCAAAAATTATTTTAACTACCAATCGGTTGATAGTACGAACCTGGAAACCCAGTGATATCCCCTTAATGGCTGCTATTAATTCTGATCCATTAGTGATGGAATATTTCCCTGCTACTCAAGATATTGTAGCTACACAAGCAATGATTGATTACATTAATCAGCATTACAAAAAATTTGGCTATGGTATTTATGCCGTTGAAATAAAAGATACACATGAATTTATTGGTTTTGTTGGTTTAGATCACCCGTCGTTTGAAATCCCAAACTTTAAACCCATAGGGCTACCGATTGTAGAGATTCTCTGGCGTTTATCATCAAACCATTGGGGAAAAGGATATGCCACAGAAGCGGCTAGCGCTGTTTTACGCTATGCTTTTGTTGAATTAAACATCGATGAAATTATTTCATTTGCAGTTGCCGCCAATTCCAAGTCTCGTCGCGTCATGGAAAAAATAGGGCTGCATCATTCTGAAACAGATGATTTTGACCACCCAAAACTGGAAGAAAAAAATCTATTAAGACGACATGTTTTGTATCGACTAATACGTGACCATTATCTAAGAAATTAAAGTATGAGCCTGATTCATGGTTAACAATGATAAATGGGACAAGCTAGCTGAATGGATGGAAAAACTTCAGATCAATGAAGACGATTTCATCGAAAAATTTATTATAGGTAGCGGCAAAGGCGGACAAAAGTTACATAAAACAGCGTCAACTGTCTACTTAAAACATATTCCCTCTGGGATTGAGATAAAATGCCAGGAGTCCAGAAGCCGTGAAAATAATCGCTATTTTGCAAGAGTACGGTTATGTGAAAAATACCATGCAATTGTCAGTGATGAAAAAACCAAAGAACAACAAACGATAGAAAAACTAAAACGCCAAAAAAAGCGCCGCTCAAGGCGCTCTAAGCAGAAAATGCTAGATGATAAGTCGAAGCAAGGTCAGCTTAAGAGTCTGAGACAAAAGCCTATCTCAGAAGAGGGGTGATGTGTGCGCCATGCGATAAAAATCACTGTGTCATAAACTGTGGCATGGCTGTGGCAGCACTAGGCAGTTTTAGGCTGCTCTAGGCAGTTTTTCGATGATTTGATGCGTAGCAAGGTATTGATTTATAAGGTTTTTAAAAATAGAGCATCAGGCTTCGAACCAAGGTGTCGGGGGTTCGAGTCCCTCCGAGCGCGCCATTTAAATACGTTTAAAATCAATAAGTTATAACTGTTATTTGTTGCTAAAGCACTTGGTCTTTAGGGAAAGTGTGACCAAAACGTGCCTTAAAATACTAAATTTGTGTATGGTTTTGAGAAGACTGACAAAGATAATATTACTCCAAACGAGGAAAAATCTTTAAAACTGGTGGCCAAATCCTTGTTTTCATATTAAGACCGCGA
>JAKBCM010000069.1 GCA_021807845.1 Pseudomonadota bacterium | reverse complement strand
ATGAAAGAGCTGGCACCTAAGGTTGTGGTTAAGAATAACGGAAGCAGACTATGGATAAGCTCAGATGAAATATCCATAAGCATACTGACAAAACCTAATATCCAAATGCTGATTGGCATCTGTGATAACATTGATTTTGAATAAGGTTTCATAAAAATGGCGTCACTCCCCAGTTTATGGATACATACGTTTAAACTAGACTTTGGACAAAATCGCTCAGGTTTTTACGAGCCCGTGGGCTCGTATCAGATCAAAAGTCCAGTTTATACATACTATTATGCAGCAATCCCACGACAAATGGGTTATAATTCACCAATTTTATTTTGGTAGATAATATGGACCTTGTACGCAAAATGCTGGTTACCAGTGCCCTCCCTTATGCCAATGGCCATCTCCACTTGGGTCATTTGGTTGAACATATCCAAACGGATATATGGGTACGAACACATAAAATGTTAGGACATGATTGCATCAGCATTTGTGGCGACGATGCACATGGTACCCCCATTATGCTAAAAGCCGAACAGCTGGGCATCTCAGCAGAAACGCTGACACAAGAGATGCAAAAAAGTCACATCGAAGACTTTAAAGCATTTGGCATCGATTATGACAGTTACCACACCACACACTCCATAGAGAATCAAACCTTTGCCAATGCGATTTTTGCCAAATTACAAGCCCGTGGAGATATTGTCACGAGAACGGTCCGTCAAGCTTATGATCCCATCAAAAACATGTTTTTGCCCGATCGCTATGTCAAAGGGACTTGTCCTAAATGTAAAACTCCAAACCAATATGGCGATAATTGTGAAGCTTGTGGTGCCACTTATGCCCCAACGGATTTATTAGATGCCGTTTCAGCCATTTCTGGTGCAACGCCCATAGAAAAAGAATCATTGCATTATTTTTTTGATTTACCCCGTTATGAAGCCTTGTTAAAAGAGTGGACACGAAAAGGTCATTTACAAAAAGAAGTAGCGAATAAGTTGGATGAATGGTTTGCCCAAGGCTTAAAACAATGGGATATTTCACGCGATGCCCCGTACTTTGGCTTTCCCATTCCAGGCGCCACAGATAAGTATTTCTACGTATGGCTAGATGCGCCCATTGGCTATATGGCCAGCTTTAAAAAATACTGTGATGAGCATGGGGTTCAATTTGACGAATTCTGGAACAAAGACTCAAGCACAGAACTGTACCACTTTGTGGGTAAAGATATTGTTTATTTTCATGCTTTATTTTGGCCTGCTATTCTCGCAGGCAGCGACCATCGCCTGCCTACTGCCATTTACACTCATGGCTTTTTAACCATAGATGGTCAAAAGATGTCAAAATCTCGGGGTACATTTATTGAGGCGCGCACTTATCTGGCTCATTTAGATCCTGAGTATTTACGTTATTACTTTGCAGCTAAATTGAATGGTCGGGTGGATGATCTTGATTTAAATTTTGCTGATTTTATGAATCGAATCAATGCTGATCTGGTAGGAAAAGTGGTGAATATTGCCAGTCGATGTGCGGGATTTATACAAAAACGATTTGAAAATCAACTCGCTGATACGTTACATGAGCCACAAGCCTATGAACGCATCGTATCCTTACGACCCGCCATCGTTGAAGCTTTTGTTGCCCGTGATTATGCAAAAGCCATTCGCCAAATCATGGAGGCAGCTGATGAGGTGAATCAATACATTGATGCCCATAAACCTTGGGTACTGGCAAAAGATCCAAATCAATTACAAGAGGTACAAATGATTTCCACTATGGGGTTAAATTTGTTTCGCGTCCTCATCACTTATTTAAAACCTGTCCTGCCTCAAATGGCCCAAGCATCAGAGCGCTTTTTAAATTGCGCCCCTTTAACCTGGGACAGCATTGACACCCCTCTTTTAAACCACACTATCCACACGTTTGTACCGCTTATGACAAGGATTCTACCTGAAAAAATCGAGTCCTTGCTCTCTCAAGGCAAAACGTAGGCGTTGGAGTCTTTATGGTAGATGCGAACACCATTGATGCCTTGTTGCCACAAACGCAATGTGAGGAGTGTGGCTTTCCAGGATGTCTGCCGTATGCCCAGGCACTGGCAAGAGGACAAGCCCCTATCGATCGCTGCCCACCCGGAGGGATTGCCACTGTTAAGGCCTTGGGCGAGCTTTTGGGCATTGACCCCTCTCCTTATTTAGCATCCGTTGAAAAAAATACGCGAGAGCCCGCCATCGCTGTTATTCGAGAGGCCGAATGCATTGGATGCACCAAATGCATCGAAGCATGCCCTGTAGATGCCATCGTAGGTAGTGCTAAATTCATGCATAGTATTCTAACTCATGAATGCACAGGCTGTGGGCTTTGTGTAGAGCCTTGCCCCGTGGACTGCATTGAAATACAGCCCACGCATCAGCCCCTGTATGATAAAGATCTTGCCCGCCAACGTTTTCAAGCAAGACATATCAGACGATTACGTGAAGAACAAGATCGTGTTGAGGCTTATCGTGAAAAACGCCGCTTAAGTGCCCAAAGTACGGAACAAATAGAAGATAAAAATGCCAAACAAGCCTATATTTTACAGGCGCTGGCACGTCAAAAAGTCAAAAGAGCGCACGATGAATAAAGAAAAATGTCGAGCCATTTTTGCACGCTTTAGCGCTAAAAACCCAAATCCTGCCACTGAATTGTGCTATCACACCCCTTTTGAGCTATTAATCGCCGTGATGTTATCGGCCCAAGCCACCGATGTCAGTGTCAATAAAGCCACAGCGACCCTCTTCCCTATTGCAAACACCCCTGAAGCATTCCTGTCGTTAGGTGAAGAAGGACTTAAAAAACACATCAAAACCATAGGATTATTCAATACCAAAGCGGCCAATATCATCAAGACCTGCCAACAACTGATTGAACAACATGAGGGCAGGGTCCCTGACACGCGTGAAGCATTAGAAGCCTTGCCAGGCGTTGGACGAAAAACAGCAAACGTTGTACTCAATACTGCTTTTCATCAACCAACCATTGCCGTAGATACTCATATTTTTCGAGTCGCTAACCGCACAGGATTGGCTCAGGGTAAATCACCCTTCATTGTGGAGCAGCAATTGTTAAAAAACATCCCGAAAACATACGTAAAAGAGGCTCATCATTGGCTGGTTTTACATGGACGGTATGTTTGTACGGCACGAAAACCGCACTGTCCTGAATGTTTGATTCGTGATTTATGCGAATATCCGGATAAAACGTAAAAACGTCGTATCGAGCATCCCAGCCTTTTTGGAGCAAGACGCACGTCATCCCGAACAACGTGAGGGAGCTCCTGATATGTTGGAGATGTCTTTCAAGGCTCGACATGACTTGCATCTTCGGGGCAAATCAATCTAGATGTGCGTCTTTGGGAGCCGTTTCGCTCCCTGACGGTCACGGTTCGGATTATGGTTTGCTGCTGAGAGGATCGTTCTCAGGATCAACGGGTTGCAATGGCTCTTGCCCTTTTGCCAGTGCAGCTTTCTTCTGTGCTTTGGCATCTTTTTCTGTAACGGCGCTCTCTTGCACTTCACGCAAGGCGTGGCCCACTGTATCAACTTGACTTTGTTTGCCTGTCTTATCAGCAAAAAAGCTGACCACTCCTGTGGTGTGTTTGCTGTATGCTAATTTCACTCCTAGAGCAATACCAACCGTCACAATAGCTGCCAATAGATTTTTAAGAAATGCACCCCAACCGGTGTGCTTACTCATAGCCACATCTTCTGTGTGTAATCTTGCTGTAAATTTTTGCTCAAACTGTTTGAACTTTTCATGCGTTGGGGCATGCAGAGGATTTGCGTTTACCAATTGGAACACATCGTTTTTAAGCTTTTTGGTTAGCCTTAAGACCATGCCTTGATCGTTTGCAGGTAGGCTTGTGCCGTATCTTTTCATATCATCAATTTTCTCGAATAACTTGGTAATACTTGTAGCAAATCTTTCATCGGGATGATTTAGAAGTATCACACCAATATCAGCCTCAACGAGCTCCTCTTGTTCCTCTCTTGCCTCAAGCAACTCAAGCTTAATGCGATTGAGGGCTGTTTGTAGGTGAACACCAGGAAAATCTTTGCCCTTTTGATCAATGAGTTCAAGGACTTCTTCATTAGTTTCAATGGTATTTTCATTTCTATATTTCTGCAAAAGAGCATTGAGCTCGTTCACAAACGCTGTGCGAGCATCTTTATCAGATGACGTCACATTATCTTTCAACTTGATACTCAGACGATTGTCTCGTTGGGTGAGATATTCAGTCAGCGTATACATGAGTTGAGCCACCGATGTTTCATGCTCTCGTTCTGCCTTTTGGAGCGCTTCTTCCAATTGACGTTGCTCTGCTACGTATTTTAGTCCTTGTGTATCTATCTCAGCTATTTTGGTGGCATTGGCATGATAATCGACCATCGTTTTGCTTAAGGCATCCAGTTGTCTGATGTGATTGTCTTTTTCTGATATTTCGCTTGTTAAACCTGCTAGTTTAGTATCAATGACAGCGGTTAAATTTGCGTTTAAAACTTTATCTCGTGTCGTGAGTGATCTGTAATTGTCATATTCTTCACCAATCAATGCCATCAGCAATACAAAACCATCTGATTGACCAACTGTGACACCCTTAGGTGGCGCTTTTTTAACGTAATGAAGGAGGGCACGCTTCTCGTCGTCATTCAACTTATTGATTTCTACATTGGTCAATTTCCCAAGTGAAGCCACGTCAAAATCAGTTGGTTTTTCAAGAAGCTTTGCACGGATTACTTGCAAAATATCACGCAATTGTGTTCTTGGCTTTTTCTCTTTTTCAAAACCTTCTTTTTTCAACCGGATTTCTGTCTCATCCCTCTCAAGAATCACATGCTGATCTGTTTCGCCCCAACCTGCTAACATGTCCTTATTTTTTTTACGAAGCTCTAATACTTGACGCTCTAGCTCTTCTATAAGCTCATTCATGCCCTGCAATTGGATGTTGATGCGTTCGGTCTTAAGTGCCATGGTATAAACCCCTTCAGTATGCTATTTAATTAATCATATTATAAGCCATGATTATTAAGTGTTTATTAAGAGGTCATTTCATCTTGTGCAGCGGTAGCTATCACTCTGTCAGGCGTTACTGTTTTAATTGTGCTTTTAAGGACAACCATTCATCTCGGATCTGAGCCGCTTGTTCAAATTCCATATTTTTTGCACAAGCATACATTTGCTTTTCTAAGACATTGATTCGTTTGATTAACTCTTTGAGCGGTAACAGTGGCTGGGGCTCTTTCTTTTCATGACGGTTACGTGTGCCAAACGTCGAGCTTTCCATGATATCCGTTACTGATTTACTGATCCCTTTAGGAGTAATTCCATGCTCTAAATTAAATGCTTTTTGTTTATGACGTCTGCGCTCTGTCTCATTCAATGCACGTTCGATGGAGCCTGTCATTTTATCGGCATAAAGAATAGCGCGTCCTTTCACATGCCTGGCTGCGCGTCCAATGGTTTGTATCAGCGAACGCTCTGATCGCAAAAAGCCTTCTTTGTCTGCATCAAGAATGGCCACCAAGGCCACCTCTGGCATATCGAGACCTTCACGTAATAAGTTAATTCCCACCAATACATCAAATTCACCCAGACGAAGGCTGCGAATGAGCTCTACTCGTTCCACGGTTTCAATATCTGCATGTAGATAGCGAACCTTAATGCCATGCTCACGCAAATAATCCGTCAGATCTTCTGCCATGCGCTTGGTTAAGGTGGTCACCAAAATGCGATGGCCATCTTTGGTTACTTGCCTTATTTCTGATAAGAGATCATCAACTTGATTGGTCACAGGTCGAATCAATACTTCTGGATCCACAAGCCCCGTGGGTCTCACCACTTGCTCTGCAATGTTGTCCGCTTGTTCATATTCATAAGGACCTGGAGTAGCAGACACATAAATGGTTTGAGGAGAGCGCAAAATAAACTCTTCAAACCGCATGGGGCGATTATCCAATGCCGAAGGAAGGCGAAATCCATATTGGACCAAAGTCTCTTTACGAGACCTATCGCCACGATACATGCCACCAATTTGTGGTACGGTCACATGTGATTCATCAATAATCAACAAAGCATCTTGAGGCAGGTAATCAAACAAAGTAGGGGGAGGTTCGCCTGGATTTCGTCCGGATAAATATCTAGAATAATTTTCAATCCCTGAACAAAACCCAAGCTCAAGCATCATTTCAATATCAAAATTCGTACGTTGCTCTAATCGTTGAGACTCTACCAACTTATTTTGGGCATTCAACTCAGCCAATCGATGCTCTAATTCTACTTTTATTGCCTCAATGGCTTTTAAAATGCGCTCTCTAGGGGTCACGTAATGGGTTTTAGGAAAAATCGTCACCCGTGGTAACCGTTGTAAAATAACACCGGTTAACGGGTCAAAGCGCGCGATATCGGCCACTTCATCATCAAATAACTCGATACGAATCGCATCTTTTTCTTCATCAGCCGGAAATATGTCAATGATCTCTCCATGCACTCGAAATTGACCTCGCGATAAGGTTTGTGGACTACGAGTGTATTGCATTTCGGCAAGACGCTTTAAAATTTTACGCTGAGAACATTGTTCTTTACGGGAAAGATGTAATACCATACTGAGGTAAGACTCAGGGTCGCCTAAGCCATAGATGGCTGAAACAGTTGCCACTATAATGGCATCTTTTCGTCCAATCAGTGCTTTGGTTGCCGACATTCGCATTTGTTCGATGTGCTCGTTGATTGAGGCGTCTTTTTCAATGAACGTATCTGAGGCAGGAACATAGGCTTCTGGTTGGTAATAATCGTAATAGGAAACGAAATATTCCACAGCATTGTCTGGAAAATAGGTTTTAAATTCACCATAAAGCTGTGCGGCTAAAGTTTTATTCGGCGCCATGATTAAAGTCGGCCGTTTAAGGGCTTCTATCACATGTGCAATGGTATAGGTTTTACCAGAACCTGTAACACCCAATAAGATTTGACGTGCCAACCCGGACTGTAGGCCATCAATCAAGGAGGCAATCGCTTTAGGTTGATCGCCTGCGGGCTGATAATCTGAGTAAATTTTAAATTCTTTTTTCATTATTTGAACTACACCTCTGATCGAGGTATTATTATAGGAGATTATTGATGGATATTGCATTAGCAAATCGCATGCATTCAGTCAAACCATCGCCAACACTCGCAGTTGCTGCAAAAGCCGCACAAATGGAGGCACAAGGCAAAGATGTGATTGGTTTAGGAACGGGCGAGCCCGATT
>JAKBCM010000068.1 GCA_021807845.1 Pseudomonadota bacterium | reverse complement strand
CTTTGGCAAACATCCCATCTTAATGGCGGCGGCATACAACGCTGGACCTAAACAAGTGAACTATTGGCTCAAGAATCAACCAACCAAAGATATCGATATCTGGATAGAAACCCTACCTTGGCCTGAAACACGCAATTACCTTAAAAATATCATTTCCTTCTATGCAGTCTATCAATATCGTATGCAACACAAGCCTGATCTAACCCCTTTTATGCAAAAATTGGAACAAATCTAGGAAATCATTATCCTCTTAACCCAAAATTGAGTATCATCAAAAATAGAGGTACTGGCTCACACCACACCAAGCACCGTGAGAGATCTTCATGAGTTTACAAAGCGATGTTCAATTAAAAATATATTGTCGTCATTGCGAACGTAGTGAAGCAATCAAGAACGATACTTCGTTGAAAATATGAATTGGATTGCTCTACTACGTTCGCAATGACGACATATTGTGTTTATTTTTATAGTATAAGTTCGCCCTGCATGAATTGGTACCCAATCTGATTGCGCCCCACTTTATTCGAAATGAGGAGAAAAAAGCAACAATCACCGAATAGACAATTTGTAATCAATCTGTTAATATTTTAAATTTGGTTTGCGTTTGATACACGAAGTCAAGGAGTGCTCTGTCATATGGCTCACAATAACCCTCATTCTGTTCTATCTGAAACATCACCCACCAAAGCCATCATGCCTTGGATTGTCTGGGGATTGGGCTGTCTTTTTTATTTTTATGAGTGTCTTTTACAAGTCTCACCGAGCGTCATGAGTTCGGAGTTAATGCGTGATTTTTCAGTCACCAGTCAAACACTTGGTGTTTTATCTGGGATCTATTTTTATTCTTATGCTGCCATGCAATTACCCGGTGGGGTCATGATGGATTATTTTGGCCCGCAACGGCTATTAACCATTGCGACCCTGATTTGTGCACTAAGCACCATCGCTTTTGGCTTGACCAATAGTTTTTTTATGGCCTGCATCGCTCGCTTAATGATTGGTTTTGGCTCTTCTTTTGCCGCGGTTGGAGCTATGAAATTAGCTGCAAATTGGTTTCTACCAGAACGGTTTGCGTTATTAACTGGGATGATGGTTACCATCGGTATGTTAGGTGCTATTGGCGGTGAAACCCCTTTAGCTCTCCTGGTTGATAATTACGGTTGGCGCAACAGTATGGTGATTATGGGAAGCATCGGTATTATTTTAGCTATCCTTATCTTTACCATTGCCAAAGATGTACCGAAAAACCAACCTCACCTCGTTCATGACACAGCTAAACACGATGATGAGCCATTGGTCAGTAGCTTGATAGCCCTGATAGGAAATAAACAATTATGGTTGGTTGCGTTTTATGGTGGCCTAATGTACATGGCTACTCCCATTTTTTGTGGTTTATGGGGTGTTCCTTTTCTCATGTTTAAACTCCATATCGCCAAAGCAACTGCTGCCAATTATATTTCACTTGTCTTTGTAGGATGGGCTATAGCTAGCCCTTTGTGGGGGATTTTTTCAAATCGGATTGGTCGACGTAAACCGCCTTTGTACATAGGTTGTGTTGGAGCACTGATTTGCAGCACTATCTTCATCTATGCCCCTTTGTCTTCAGGCTGGGAAATAGAGATTTTTTTATTTGCTTTTGGTATATTCTCATCGGGTTTTTTACCCGCTTTTGCCGTAGCCAAGGAGCTTTGCAGTAAAAAGTATGTGGCTACCGGGTTAAGCTTTATGAATATGATGAACATGATAGGCATCGCCATAGGCCAACCAGCAATTGGATACATATTGGATAAATTATGGCAAGGTGAGGTGGTTGATAAAGTTCGAGTTTACCCTATTGAAGCGTATCACGTGGCTCTTGCATTGTTACCTCTTGGGATGCTCATAGCACTTTTCATTCTGCCAAAGCTGAATGAAACTTATTGCAGAAGTGTGCGAGATTAAAATAATGGTGGCAAAAAAATTATTTATAAAAACCAATGGTTGTCAGATGAATGATTATGATTCATCAAAAATGGCCGAGGTTTTACATGCGTCCCACGGACTACAGAAAACAGAAAACGTGGAAGAAGCAGATGTCATTCTGCTCAATACTTGTTCTATTCGTGAAAAAGCGGAAGAAAAAGTATTCTCCCAATTAGGCCAATGGCGCGACTATAAAAAGATGAATCCCCATGTGATTATTGGAGTGGGCGGATGTGTCGCTAGTCAAGAAGGTGGCGATATTCTAAAGCGCGCGCCTTTTGTTGATTTGGTTTTTGGTCCGCAAACTTTACATCGATTACCCAGTATGCTTAATGAGCGTCTAGAAACACGAAAGCCAATTGTCGATATTAGTTTTCCAGAAATTGAAAAGTTTGATCATCTACCCGCACCAAAGGCCGAAGGTCCAACCGCCTTTGTTTCGATTATGGAAGGTTGCAGTAAATACTGTAGTTATTGTGTGGTGCCTTATACGCGTGGTGAAGAAATCAGTAGACCTTTTGATGACATTTTGGCTGAGTGTTATCAGTTAGCAACGCAAGGGGTGAGAGAAATTAATTTGCTTGGCCAAAACGTCAATGACTACCGTGGGCCGATGCACAATGGTGATGTCGCGGACTTGGCTTTGCTGATTCATTATCTTGCAGCCATTGACGGAGTTGGTCGTATTCGGTTTACCACCTCCCATCCTTTGGCTTTTTCCGACAATTTAATCAATGCCTATGCCGAAGTTCCTGAACTTGCCAATCATTTGCATCTACCCGTACAAAGTGGATCGGACCGAATTTTGGCCATGATGAAACGTGGATATACAGCACTTGAATATAAGTCTAAAATTCGCAAACTTCGTAAAGTTCGCCCAGATATCCGATTATCAACAGACATCATTGTGGGCTTTCCTGGGGAAACAGATGATGATTTTAAAGCGACGATGGATCTGATTCATGACATTGGCTTTGATACTTCATTTAGCTTTATATATAGCAAAAGACCCGGTACACCAGCTGCAAATTTAGAAGATAACACCCCAATGGAAGTTAAAAAGCAGCGCTTGAGGATTCTACAAGATAGACTACTTCTACAAGCTTCTCGTTATAGTCAATCGATGATAGACAGTACTCAAACCGTACTAGTCACCAGACTTTCAAAAAAGAGAAAAGAACAACTTTCAGGAAGAACCGAATGCAATCGGGTTGTTAACTTTGACGCCCCTGCCGAATTGCAAGGACAGTTTGTTAAAGTTCATATCACAGACGCCCAGCCAAATTCCTTACGCGGCCGATGGATTGAAGAGTCTATTGTCACTTAACATGAATACAACCCTGGTCAAAGAAGCCACTGTATCTAGTTTGCAACATGGCCTGCGCGTTGATGTGGCATTGGCTCAATTGTTTCCTGAGTTTTCTCGTGCACAACTTCAACAATGGTTAAAAGCAGGCAACATCACTATCAATGGCACCTGTTTTAAAGCCAAAGATAAAGTACAAGGGGGCGAGCAAGTCAAACTCAGCGCTCTTTTAAGCGCTAGTGAAAATATACATGAGGCTGAAGACATTCCCTTACAACTGGTGTTTGAAGATGAAGAACTACTCGTCATCAATAAGCCAGCAGGCCTCATTGTGCATCCAGGGGCAGGCAACCCCAAACATACCTTAGTGAATGCACTATTGCATCATGAGCCCTCCTTGCAACATTTACCGCGAGCAGGAATTGTTCATCGATTAGACAAAGATACGACAGGCTTAATGGTTGTAGCTAAAACGATAACCGCTCATACCAGCCTTATCAGACAAATGCAGGCCCGAGACATTCATCGCCAGTATCTCGCCTTAGTGTATGGACACCTCATCAGTGGTGGATTGATTGATACAGCCTATGGCAGACACCCTCACAATCGTCTCAAAATGGCGGTGTGCAAAGAAGGTAGGCAGGCAACAACCACCTATAAGGTGAAGAAACAATACCAACAATTGACTTTGTTGGAGGTAACCCTATTGACTGGGCGTACTCATCAAATCCGCGTACATATGGCACATATCAATCATCCCGTGGTGGGTGATCCGCTTTATGGAGGGAGCAAACGATTGCCGAAGGGGGTTCACGATACCATTCGTCAAGCTATCTTGCATTTTAAAAGGCAGGCGCTTCATGCAGCTACTTTGTCATTGATGCACCCAATCACAAAGAAACAATTGACATTTACCGCCCCCTTACCTGATGATTTTCAATATTTGTTAACCATTTTGGATGAAAATGATGACTAGTCTTTTGGCAAACTGGCCTGCCCCTCCTCATGTTCGCGCTTTAACGACAACCAGGACTGAAGGCCACAGCTTACCTCCTTTTGATAAAAACAATTTGGCCTTCCATGTCGGCGACCATCCACACAGTGTCGCTGCTAACCGTCAAGCGCTTGTCACTTCTTTACAGCTCAAATCAGAGCCCATCTGGCTTTCTCAGATCCATAGTAATATTTGTATCATTGTTGAAGAGGATTCAGAGCGTGAGGCCGATGCAGCAGTGACTCGACGTAAAGATATCCCTCTGGCCATCATGACGGCAGATTGTTTGCCTATTGTGCTATGCGATACCAAAGGTCAAGAAGTTTCTGCCATTCATGCGGGTTGGCGAGGCCTTGCTAATGGCATCGTTGAAAATACCTTAGCTAAAATGAAGAGTCACAGAGAATCACTCATGGCATGGATTGGACCTGGTATTTGTCAAAAATGTTATGAAGTTGGCACTGAAGTCATACAAACCTACAAGGATAGATACCCATTCACCGCTAGCACTTTTCAGGATAGAGGAGAAAAGCAATATGCCAATCTGGCTAAGATGGCTGAATTAATCTTAAAAAATAACGGAGTTAAGGCTGTGTATCAATCAGAAGTCTGCTCTTTTGAAGATAAAAATGCATTCTATTCCTATCGTCGTGAAGCTGAAACCGGTAGAATGACTACATTAATTTGGTTCACTGATCTTTAAGACCTAACTGTGAGCCTTACAACATTCCCTATTTCATACAGGATAAATATGATGGTCAACAAATCACGAATACTTTTTACACTCGCACTCATCTTTGTGCTTCCTCTTTTACATGCAGCTTCATCTACCCTACAGCTGCCAACATTGGCTCCTGTGTTAAAAAATACGATGCCAGCGATTGTGAACGTAGCCGTGCAAGGGATTAATCCTGGCACTTTACCCTCTGCAGAAGATGAAGATAGCCAAGACAAACCTCAAGCAACTGCACCCCTACGTGCTAGAAAGTTTCAAAGCATTGGCTCAGGGGTTATTCTTGATCCTAAAAATGGCTTTATTCTTACCAACGATCATGTGATTCGAAATGCAACACTCATCACTGTTACCTTAAATGATGGTAGACGATTAAAAGCCAAATTTATTGGAGGTGACAGCGAAACTGATGTGGCCGTTTTAAAAATTGACGCTAAAAATTTGAAAACTTTACCTATTGGTGATTCTGATAAAATTGAAGTTGGAGATTTTGTCGTTGCTATTGGCAACCCTTTTGGCTTAAATAGCTTTGGCAATAGCCAGTCGGCCACTTTTGGTATTGTGAGCGCCATGAAACGAGCTGACTTAAATATTGAAGGGATTGAGAACTTCATCCAAACTGATGCAGCTATCAACCCGGGTAACTCAGGCGGGGCCCTGATTAATGTGAAAGGAGAACTCATTGGCATCAACACTGCTATCATTTCTCTTTATGGCGGGAGCGTCGGTATTGGATTTGCTATCCCCATCAATATGGCAAAAGATGTCGCTCAACAAATCATTAAATTTGGCTCTGTCCACCGAGGATTGATGGGTATTTTCGTCCAACCACTCACTCCAGAACTTTCCCAAGCCATGGGATATCCTGAAGATTTTCAAGGCGCTTTGATTGCCCAAGTCAATCAAGGAAGCCCCGCTGAAGCAGCGGGCTTACAATCAGGAGATGTGATAACCCAAATCAACGACACCAAAATCACGCAAGCCACTCAAGTCAAAACAACGATTAGCCTACTTCGTGTTGGAAGCGATGCCAAAATCAAAGTCAATCGCAACGGCCATGAAAAAACAATCATGGCTATAGTGACCGATGCTAAGAAAAATGAACAAAAATTACAATCAAGCAACCCATTTCTATATGGACTCGCCTTGAGGAATTATGAACAAGACTCGCCGCTGCATGGTCACGTTGTTGGGATACAGGTCATGGGAGCTTCTGAAAACAGTGCTGGCTGGCGGGCTGGTATACGTCCTGGTGATGTGATAGTCAGTGCCAATATGCAACCCACCAAAAACACCCAAGATCTCCAAACCATCGCGCGCCAGAAAAAGCAAGAATTGCTGGTCCAAGTACTACGAGATGCTGGGGCACTTTATCTTCTCATCATCTAGTTTGAATGGAGTGGGCATGGATTTGTGTCCTTTTGCCCACTAAACCATGTAAATTTACAATTTGGTCTTGACATCAACTCTTGAAAACGACAAAATCTCGGCCTCAAGGCTATGTAGCTCAGCCGGTTAGAGCGCGGCACTCATAATGCTGAGGTCGGTGGTTCGAGTCCACCCATAGCCACCAATAATCTTAAAATTAATTGGTCACAAAAACACGAGTCACACCTGATATTCAAGGTGCGTATAGAGTGTAAATTTATAAAAAAACATCCCCTTCCCCATCTTCTCGAACGAGGAACAACAAATGCCATGTGGTGATGAAGCATTGGATAACTTAATCCTTGAGAAAGCTCTGAAAGTAGATCTTATTGGTGGAGAATCCGTTTATGGCGATGCCATGTGTATTATTACGCTAGCTAATGGCGATAAAATTAAAAGTGTTTCAAACCTTGTAAATAATTACATTCGCATTGACGCATCAGGTTCAGTCTATGTAGAGACGCTGAGTATCAAGGAAAAAGTACGCGGCTTTTTATCGGGCGCTAAGAGCCTTGGCCCCCAGAGCACCCCAAAAGTAACATCCTGTTCGCAAGCTCCGATGGCAGACGAGGATAATAAAAGTTCTATTTCGGAAAATGAATTTAATGTTGTCTTTAACGCATTGCCCCCAGCAGTTGTTGCTTGTATCAACAAGCGACATAACACAAGTCATGCTATAGAGGCTGCATTTTGCTGCACTCCGTAAACTGACGTAGTCAGTTACTGTGGGTGAGCTTGATAAGCTTATCGATTTATCTCAGTCAGTCCTTTCTCAGCATTTGGCTAAAATGAGGAGCGAGGCTTTGCTTGCAGTTAAAAAACAAGGAATGAATGTGTATTATGTTATTAATAGGCCGGAAGTAGAAGCCATTTTATCAATACTCTATTTTTTATATTGCCTCGAGTTTAGCCATTTTTCCCTAATCCGTTCGCCCTGAGGAGCGTGCATAGCACGCGTCTCGAAGGACTAGATTCTAAATAG
>JAKBCM010000067.1 GCA_021807845.1 Pseudomonadota bacterium | reverse complement strand
TGCTTTGTCAGCTGCTGCTTTGTCAGCTGCTGCTTTGTCGGCTGCTGCTTTGTCAGCTGCTGCTTTGTCGGCTGCTGCTTTGTCAGCTGCTGCTTTGTCGGCTGCTGCTTTGTCGGCTGCTGCTTTGTCAGCTGCTGCTTTTTTAGCTGCTGCTTCGTCAGGTGTTACTATTTTTTCAGTTGGTTTTGACGCTAATTTGCTGACTGCAGCTTGAGTTCGTTCAGAATTAGCAAATTCTTTTAATCCTGGAAGAATCAAATGAATGAGGAATTTGAAAAAGCGGTTTGTCTGTGAAAGTGCTTGGTAGACATCTTGGTCTTTAGCACCTTCTTGTGTAAAAGGATCAAACTTTTCTAATTGAGTCATTAAAGCGGATGGAAAGAAAAGCCGTTGAAACCAATTAATAGATTGGACATAAGTATGGAGCGTATCAATTTCTTGATGAGCACGAGGGTGTTTATCTTTCACAACAGTTGTGTCATACGTCGTATTAAAATCGTTTTTGATAAATGCTTCTAATGTCTTTGTGTTTATCGCAACAAGCATTTTCTTTGCCATATCTTCAGAGAATGGCTTAGGGTCTTTAATGAGCTTCAACAGGTTGTCAATTTCCGGTTTTAACCTATCGGTTAATAGACCTTGTTGATCTTTTTCATCTTTAAGAGCTGATGCTCTTAAGACAAGTTTGTTAAAGGCAAATTGTATCTGGGTGGATAGAGATGGCATATTAGCTCCATTATTGACGAAAAAGTTTGCAAATAATAATGCAAATCTATTAATAATGCAAGCAAGTCGACAATAATATTCACAGATCGTAAAGAATGATGATTCTTATGATACAGCAGCTCATTTAGATTAGGGTGTGTTGACAATTGGTCCTACAATGCCGACGTGCCGCGCGATCATATCATTACCCACAAGTACCGAAGCATGGCCACTACGGGTATTTAGAAGTCCAGAAGATCAGCAACAATAGGCTTTAGTTTTTTCTTGTGTCTTAGGCAGGGAAATATCTTTTTTTATTTCTACTGGATTTGAATAATGTGTTGGTTTTTCTCCAGGAGTTTGTTGAGGAATAGGTTTTTCTTCATGTGTAGGGGGCAGAGGATCATTTGGAGGTTGAACCACTGCTAAAGTTGTTACGGGACTGGTCATCCCTTCTTTGCGTAATGGTTGGGGAGCTTGATGAATGGAGGCGATCTTTGGGGATGGCGGCAGAGCCGATGTAATTGGGGATCTAGGTGTAGGTGGTTTTGTGCTTTGACGCATTTGTGGTTGAGCTATTTTGATTGTTGGATTTGGTTGCATTGTAGGGGGGTGAAAAGTCGATGATAGTTGTATTTTTAAGCGTTCTTCTTTGTGAATTTGTTCAATAAACGTTGTTTCAGTGAGAGGATTCAAATTGATGATGGTTTGAGTCAATATTTTCTGCGAAAATCGCCTGAACTTGGATAGAAATAATCTCCCAATCCAGTCTAGCAGACTGTTACTTTGAGATAATGCGAAGTAAACCTTGAACGCTTTAGTATGATTATGACTCGTGGCTGAATATTGGCGTAATTCATTCATGACCGTGGTTGGAAAGAACAATTGTTGAAACCAGTTGAGGCCAAGAGCATAAGCGCGAAGCTTTACAATCTGTTTGTGATAGATAGGGGTTGGCATCATGTCTCCATGGTCAATCATGACAAGGATACAATAAATAAAGTTTATTATTTAGTCAATCATTTTTTGATTTTATCACTATGGCATCACTAAGGTTAGAATAACCATGGACATTCAATCGAAATGAAGGAAGACGAGCAATGAGTTGACTTGAACTGCCCCCATCCAGGTTTAGGGCATTGACACAGTTTAGCGGCGCTGCTTTCATGAGCTGTGCGAGTTCAGTCGTTGTTATCATGGCTTTATCAGTGACGAGTACGATGAGCTTGTTGTGTCGATCGATTCCCAAAGCAGACCGTTCAGCTATTCCAGGCCGTAGATGAGGAATGTAGCCATTAATAATAAGTCGAGGACCGCTTTGTACAGCAAATTGTATCTGGTCATTGTGTTGGTATTCGTGAGATCTAACGATGCTGGGTGTGTTATTTTTAATCATAAAAACACCCCACCAACTTATTCGCCTTATAGGATTATGTTCTTGTTGTTGATTAATGCGTAAACCTAAAGGACGAAATTTGTTATCAAAAAATCCGCCATTAATAGCGATTAATGCCCGA
This sequence comes from Pseudomonadota bacterium, assembly GCA_021807845.1. The sequence goes on along the minus strand of JAKBCM010000067.1, from coordinate 5,194 downwards.
CTTTTTCGAGCTAATTCGGTAATCGATGCTTGTTCTTTTGAAAGGTCCTTTGCAGTTATCAGGTCTAACCGGTATTGTTTGAGGTCAATTTGAAACGCATGAATATGGGCCCAAGGGGTTAATGGGTTAGCGATAAGATCTTGATAGACTAGCCCAGGAGCCACTTTTTGCCAGGCTCTGGCCAGCGCTTTTGTAACAGGAAAAAAAATCAATAGGACGATGAACGAGGCAAGAAATGTTGAATTTAATATGTTTGGTATTTGCCTTGGCATAGTTATCGAGTATCCTTCTTACCTATATTTCATATTTAAGCGAGATGATCATGCAAAAAACACTTCAAAATAGCAATAGGACCCCACTCAAGTCAATCCATGAGTTGAAGGAATTAATGCAAGAAGTGTTGTTACTCGCTCGCCAACAGGGAGCGACTGATGCTTGTGTTGCAGTGAATCAGGAGAATGGGTTTTCAACCGATGTTCGGATGGGTGAAGTTGAAACATTGGCTTTTCATGAAGCAAAAGGGGTAAGTGTCGGGGTTTATTTTGGACAATCTCAAGGAAGTGCGAGTAGTACAGATACCTCTATGACTTCATTAGCTTCGATGGTTTCTGCCGCATGTGAAATCGCACAGGTCAGTGCGGCGGATCCTTGCTTTGGCTTAGCGGATAAAAAATTGGTCAATAACGATTATCCTGAGTTGAATTTGTGCCATCCTTGGTCAATTACACCTTCAGAGGCTATTGAGCGTGCTCGGGTATGTGAGCAACAAGCAATGGCCTTTGATAAACGGATAACCAATTCTGATGGGGTAAGTCTATCGACTTATACATTCTGTAATGGCTTTGCCGATAGTTTTGGGCGTGAAGGGGTGGTGAATAGTAGCCGTCATACGATAAGTTGCTCTCTTATTGCCCAGGAAGGGGAGTCAATGCAACGTGATTATGATTATTCAACAGTGCGACATCCCAAAGATTTGTTATCAGATGCTCAAATTGCACGACAAGCGGCAGAAAGAGCGGTCAGTCGGTTGGGGGCAAGGAAGATTAAAACACAAACTGCGAAAGTTTTGTTTTCATCTCGGATATCTAGTGGGTTGTTTGGCGCTTTTATTAATGCAATCAGTGGTGCAAATTTATATCGGAAAAATTCATTTTTACTGGATTCAATCGGCCAGCAGGTTTTTCCAGCCGGATTTCGTGTGCATGAACAACCGCATTTGTTGCAGGGGTTAGGCAGTGCTCCTTTTGATGGTGAGGGGGTGTTGACACGAGCGAATGTCATCGTTGAGGATGGGCGTATTTGCCAATATGTGTTAGGAAGTTATTCTGCACGTCGATTAGGATTGGAAACGACAGCCAATAGTGGCGGTGTGTTTAATTTAACCGTTGATCCGACGGCGGGTGATTTTCAAGAATTACTCTCTCTAATGGGTACAGGTCTTCTGGTGACTGAGTTGATGGGGCAAGGTGTCAATGGTTTGACAGGGGATTATTCGCGGGGAGCAACGGGATTTTGGGTTGAGGGTGGGAAGATTCAATATCCGGTTGAAGAAATTACGATTGCAAGTAATTTAAAAGACATGTTTCGCGGGATTATCGCAGTGGGTGCGGATGTGAATCCTAATATCCCCACCAAGTGTGGTTCGGTATTGATTGACAAAATGATGATTGGTGGTGCTTAAGTTTGAAAATTGGATTTTCAGGAGAGTGCTATGAAACGATTGTCTGTCTTATTACCCATTGTTTTGGCTATGGGTATTCTTGTCTCTGTTGTACCAATGAGTATGGCACAGAAATGTTCATCACATCGTTCGTCTATTTTGACAAAAGCAGTCATTGAGTCTTCTGACCGGGTGACTAAGCTGCCAGGTTATGGATGTGTGACTGACATTGAGCTTGCTGGTCATTTACCCATTACTTCTCAAGCAAAAGCATCTCCTTCAAGTTTATTTTATTGGTTTGTTGAAAGTCGGACACATGCGCCAAATATACCGCTTGTATTGTGGTTGAATGGGGGACCCGGCTCATCGAGTTTGTATGGCTTTTTTTTTGAAAATGGGCCTTATGTTGTCAAGGATGATTTAACGCTAGAGCCTCGACAAATTTCTTGGACTGAAAAAGCACATTATTTAGTGATTGATCAACCAGCAGGGGTAGGCTTTTCTTATGGAAACAAGGGATCGTTTGCAAATGAATCCGAAGCGATGGATCAATTGTATGAAGCTTTACGGCATTTTTATGATCGATATCCTGAGCTGTTATCTAGCCCTCTCTATATTGCAGGGCAATCGTATGCAGGGAAATATATTCCTCAATTGGCGGTGAGAATTTTGGAGAAGAATAAGGTAGAGGGGGCTATTCCCTTAAAAGGGATTTTGATTGGTGATGGTTTTGTTAATCCACTGGTTCAACAAGCAAGCGATGCTGATTTTGCTTACAGTCATGGACTTGTTGATCAAAATATACGCCAGAAAGTGGTTGAATTATATCAACAATGCGCTGATGAAATTAAAAAGCATAAACCATCATCCTTTCTTGCCAATACATTGTGTATAAAGATGCAAGAGTTAATTAAGCAATCCAGTGGCTGTTCAACGCTTGTCAATATTTCTAAGTGTAAAGAACTGGATAATCATTGGATGATAACTTATTTAAATCAGCCCAGTGTTCGCGCAGCATTGCATGTGGACCCGCGTGTTAAGCCTTATTCAACTTTTGATCAAAACGTTGGTGATCAGTTAGTTGTTGGTGAGCAAGATTCTGTTGCGGAACTTTATCCTCAATTGTTGAATAACAATATTCAGGTGATGATTTATAATGGTTTGCTTGATGGTACAGACTCAAATTTTATGGGAACGAATTTGTGGCTTTCAGCACTGCCATGGTCTAAAGAGCATCAGTTTACAGAAGCACCAACGTGTATTTGGCGGGTAAATAACGATATAGCGGGGTTTGTTCGTTCTTCTTCTGGTTTGACACAAGTGAAAATTCATGATGCCGGACATATTGCGCCGCTCGATCAACCGGGTTTTATGCTTGATCTTTTGGATCGCTTCATTTATTCCAAGCCTTTTTGTTAAAACTGGACAAAAGTAAGATCTTTAATAAAGATGCAATGAATGGCGAAGTTGGATGTCTATTTTTTGTTTCTTTACTGCTGTTACTATCTTGTAAAACAATTTTTCACTTTCCTGCGATAGGATCTTTGGTCGATCTGATCGCATCACCCCTCTGCATTATCGTTGCGCGATGGCCATTCCTTTAAGAATAGTCAGAGCGGTATAGAGTTGATAATCTTCATGAAGTAACTTTTCATCATTTTGGGTTAAGGCTTTTTTTGCATCTTCATTGTTTTGTTTTTTCACCAGTAAGTGTCCTTGTAAGTCGGCTTCTGAAAATCCAGAGCGTTTTTCTTCTTCTTTTGCTTTGGGGATAAGCATTTCTTCAACCACGATATCGGGTTCTATCCCTTTTGCTTGAATAGATGAACCTGAAGGCGTGTAATACAATGCTGTAGTTAATTTAATGCCTCGTTTATTATCCAATGGTAGTACGGTTTGTACGGAGCCTTTACCAAAGCTTTTGGTTCCAACAATCAAGGCGCGTTTGTTATCTTTCAGAGCGCCAGCTACGATTTCAGAAGCCGATGCAGAGCCATTATTGATGAGCACGACCATGGGCGCTTTATTTAAAACATCGCCTGGTGTTGACAGCGCGACAAATTTGGATCCAGGAAGTCGTCCTTCAGTATAAACGATGGTTTCTTTATGACCTTTTTGGTCGAGTCCAAGAAATGCATCTGAAATTTGAATGGCTGAATCTAAAAGCCCGCCGGGGTTGTTTCGTAGATCCAGAATCAAGCCTTTTAATTGGCCACCGACGGCTTCTTTTTTCATGTTATTAATGGCTTTTAGCATGTCTTGATCAGTCATCGTCTGGAACTGAGTTAAGCGTACATATCCATATTGTTTATCAAGTAATTTGCTTTGAACGCTTTTAATCAGAATTTTTTCTCGTATCAGCGCAAAATGTAAAGGTTTAGATTCACCTTTTCTGATGATCGTTAAATCAATTTGACTACCAACTTTACCACGCATCATATTGACTGCATCTTGAAGGGTCATACCTTGTACGGATTTATTGCCTAATTTGATGATATAATCACCGGGTTTTATGCCACTTTTTCCAGCAGGGGTATCAACAAGTGGGGTAATTACTTTAATGACGCCATCTTCCATGGTCACTTCGATACCTAATCCGCCAAATTCCCCATTGGTTGCGGTTTGTAATTCATTAAAATCAGTTTCATTGAGGTAACTTGAATGTGGATCGAGGCCATTTAGCATACCGCGAATGGCATTTTCAAATAATTCTTTATCGCTGACTGGTTTTACATAATATTTTTTGATTTCGCTGATGGCCGTAGAGAATCGTTGTACATCTTCCATTGAAACTCCATTGGCTTGATCAGAATCAGATGCTGATTCCGTATTAGCCAGTGCTGGGAGGGGACTAAGTACGAAGATTGTGAAAACGATGAGAAGATTTTGAGATAATTTAGAGTTAAACATGAAATTCTCCTGTTATGACAACCATTCTCGGGGTGGAATGGCTTTGCCACCATGTCTTACTTCAAAGTATAGACCGTTTTTTTTAAGTCCGCCTGTATGCCCCACTGAAGCAATTTTTTCTCCCTGATCAACGAAAGCCCCTTTCTGTTTAAATAAGGCTTGATTGTGTGCATAGAGTGTCATATATCCTGCGCCATGATCAATGATCAGTAATAATCCATATCCTTTTAGCCAGTCACTGAAGACAATTTTTCCGGCATAGACAGCAGACACTGGCGTACCTTCTGGGGCAAAAAAAGCAATGCCTTGATTGAGACTTTTTATATTTTTTGGAGATGTCTGTACAGGATTTGGTAAATGTTGGCGTCTTTGTATTAAGGGGTAGTGTTGAGTAGAAAGGCCTCGTTGGGTAAGGGCTTGGATTAATTGAGTTAAGTTGTTTTTATTGTGTTTATATTCTTCCATGATCTGTTGCTTGCTTTGGATTTCTTTGTCCAACGATAGGATCAAAGCGGCATGATAGTGTTTATTTTGAGAGAGTTGTTCTTGATGCTGTTTGACTTGATTTTCCAAATATTGTTGTTGTAGCGTTTCTTGTTTTAATTTTTCTTGATTTTGGTTGAG
>JAKBCM010000066.1 GCA_021807845.1 Pseudomonadota bacterium | reverse complement strand
TTCTTAATCAGTTTCCCCGGGAAAACCTACAATAAAAGGGGAGCGCAGGGTAATGTCTAGACATATGTCACGCCAGGCGGCAATACGCGCTAAGGTGTTTTCACTACTAGCGGGTCGTTTCATTGCTTTTAATACACGAGTGCTTGCATGTTGTAATGGGATGTCTAGATAAGGCAAAATCAATTTATCTCGCATCAATGGAATGATGTCATCTACATGCGGATAGGGATACACGTAATGAAGCCTGACCCAGAGGCCTAGTTCACCTAATTGTTCACACAAGTCATAAAATCGAGTTTGGATGGTTTTTCCTTGCCATTCAATGGGCTGATATCGAGTATCGATGCCATAAGCACTGGTATCTTGAGAAATCACCAAAATTTCTTCAACGCCTGCGTCTTTGAGCTTTTTAGCTTCAGATAGGACTTGAGTCAGGGGATAGCTCTGTAATTTACCGCGCATGGTGGGAATGATACAAAAGGTACATTTTTGGTTGCATCCTTCCGATATTTTCAAATAAGCGTAGTGTCTTGGGGTTAGTTTGATGCCTTGAGGCGGGATCAGTTGGGTGAACGGATCAACAGGTGGGGGCAAATGACGATGCACAGCGCGAATGACTTCTTCATAAGCGTGAGCACCACTGATATGTAAGACATCAGGGCAAGCTTCCCGAATCATGTCCGCTTTAGCGCCTAAACAGCCAGTGACAATCACCCGACCATTTTCTTGCATCGCTTCACGAATTGTGTCTAATGATTCTTCAATGGCTGCATCAATAAAGCCACAAGTATTGATGACCACAACCCCTGCATCTTGATAACTGGATACCAAATCATACCCTTGAGCTCTTAATTGAGTGATGATTCGCTCAGAATCAACCAATGCTTTAGGACAACCTAAACTTACAAATCCAACCTTATGATTCATCGTTTTATATCGCATTCATTTGATATAACAAATGCGCCCATATGTAAAAAAAGTGTGCGAATTATACAGGTTTTTGCAGCATTATGTCCAATGGTTCTCATGGATTTATTAGGCGAAGACTACTCAACTGGTACATGCAAGGTCATGAGCAATGTTTTCAGTTCTAGGATCTTATCAAGCGTATTTGTTTGAGTCATTGTGAAGCATAGGCGAGCAGGGCCGTCTAATTGATAGCGCTTCGCATGGACCTGGATGAGTGAAATAAGAACAGTGGTATTGATGTTTGGGGTATCTCCAAACTCAATTTTGCCTTGTTGATGGGATACATGAATGCGCTTAATACCCAGATGTGTTGCAATGAGTTTGAGTTCTGTTACCCCAAATAAGTATTTGACTTGGTCGGGGAATAAACCAAAGCGATCAATCAGTTCTATTTGCAGATCGTGGAGTTGTTGATTGTCTTTGGCATTGGCAATGCGTTTGTACATAATCAATCTTAAATGGATATCTCCGATGTAGGCTTCTGGAATAATGGCGCTGATATTCAATTCAATTTCTGGACCTTGATACATGGGGGCTTCTAACTCAGGCGTTTTTCCAGCTTTTAAGTCATGAACTGCTTTGTCTAACATTTCCATGTATAAGTTAAAGCCGATGGTATGCATATTACCGCTTTGTTCTTCGCCTAATAGCTCTCCAGCCCCTCGAATTTCCAAATCATGGGTGGCAAGCGTAAATCCTGCACCTAAATCTTCAAGCGATACGATGGCTTCCAATCGCTTGACCGCATCTTTGGTTAATTGCTTTTCATTTGGGGTTAATAAATAGGCATAGGCTTGATGATGAGAGCGACCCACTCGTCCTCGTAATTGATGGAGTTGTGCAAGACCAAATTTATCTGCCCTATCAATGATGATGGTATTTGCAGTGGGGATATCAATCCCTGTTTCAATGATGGTGGTAGAGACCAATACATTAAAACGGTGATGGTAAAAATCAGCCATGATCCGCTCTAATTCGCGCTCACGCATCTGACCATGTGCTGTATGAAATTTGGCTTCAGGGATGAGCGTTTGTAAATCTTGGCAGACTCTATCGATGGTTTCTACAAAATTATGCAGAAAAAAGACTTGGCCACCCCGTAAAATTTCTCGCAAAATCGCCTCGCGAAGAAGGACGTCATTTTTTTCTTGCCAAAACGTTTTAATCGCTAAACGCTTTGCAGGAGGCGTGGCAATAAGGGAAATATCACGGATCCCAGCCATCGCCATATTGAGGGTTCGGGGGATGGGTGTTGCAGTCATAGATAAAATATCAACATTCGTTCTGAGCGATTTGATGTATTCTTTTTGTTTGACCCCAAAGCGATGTTCTTCATCGATGATTAATAAACCTAAGTTACGAAATTGAATGTCTTTTTGAAACAATTTGTGGGTTCCAATGACGATATCAATGTGTCCATTTTTTAATGATTGCAATACACGTTCAATGTCTTTGGGACTACGGAATCTCGACAAGAGGTCGATGTTGATTGGAAATTCAGCAAAACGATCACGAAATGTTTCAGCATGTTGTGTAGCTAATAAAGTCGTGGGCACCAAAACACACACTTGCTTGCCATTTTGTACGGCAATAAAGGCAGCTCTCATGGCGACTTCGGTTTTGCCAAAACCGACATCTCCGCATATGAGTCTATCCATAGGGCGAGGGGATTGCATATCTTTGATGATTTGCTGGATGGCCTCAATTTGATCGGCTGTTTCAGTGAATGGAAAGGCGCTGGCAAACCGCAAGTATTCATCTGAGTTAAACTGATAAACATGCCCAGGTTTCGCTTCACGTTTGGCGTAAATATCCAATAACTCAATGGCTACGTCATGGATTTTTTCAGCCGCACGCTTCTTTTCCTTTTGCCATTGGTCACTGCTTAAGCGATGCAAGGGTGCATGCTCGGCATCAGCACCGGTATAGCGACTGATGACATTTAAGGCTGTGACTGGCACATAAATCTTATCTTCACCTGCGTAACTTAATACAAGAAATTCATTGGTGTTGCCATGATTTTCAATATATTGCAAACCTTGATATCGTCCCACGCCAAATTGCAGATGAACCACAGGTGCACCGATGCGAAGTTCGGCTAGATCTCGAATAATCAGATCAGGATCAAGTGATTTTTGCTTACTTTGTCGTTGTGGGGTGCTTTGTTCGCCAAACAATTGCGATTCAACAATGACAGAGATGGCCTGTTTTGGTAGTTCAGCCCCATAAATGAGTGGTCCTGTGGTGATATTGATAAGGGATGCTGTATCTTCTAAAAATGAATACCAGGACGACTGAATTTTTGGGGTGATTTGACTTCTTTTCAACAAGTCCAGCAATACTTCACGACGCCCCTTGCTTTCAGCTACCAGTAAATAACGATGGTTTGGTTTGGTCATATAACGGGCAAGGCGAGCCAAAGGCTCTGGAGCTTGTTTTTCGGCAAAGAGTTGGGGTGGGATTTCTATATCAAAATGAAACACAGCCCCTTTTTTCTCTATGGGTTGGTGATACGTGCGTAATTGTTGATAATGATTGGTATGTGTGAATAACTCAGTAGGCGTTAAGAAACATAAGGAGGGAGTGAGCAGGGGGCGCGTGATATCCATGTTTCGTTGTTCATAGCGCATAGTGAGTTCTTGCCAAAATTGTTCAGCAGAGGCTTGAATCGATTCAACTAGGCAGATAGAAGCATTGTCTGGTAAGTAATCAAAAAGGGTTGCCGTTTTTTCAAAAAAAAGAGGCAGATAGTATTCTATTCCACTTGGAAATTGTCCTTCACTCACGGCTTCATAGATAGGACAAAGACTAGGATTGCCCGAGAATTGTTCCCTAAACATGCGACGAAACTGTGTGATGCTTTGTTCATTTAATGGAAATTCTCGTGCGGATAGAATTTCAATTTGCTTGATTTTATCAATGGTGCGTTGATTATCCGGGTCAAATCGACGCAAACTCTCAACCTTATCGTCGAACAACTCAATACGAAAGGGAAAGTGACTTCCCATCGGAAAAAGATCAATAATTGAGCCTCGGACAGCAAACTCACCATGTTCTAAAACTTTGGTGACACAATGATAGCCAGCTTGTTGCAACTGTTTTCTAAATTTTTCCACCTGAAGGCTTTGTTCTTCCTGCAAGACCAAACTGTGTTGGGCAATGAATGAAGGTGGACATAAACGATGCATTAATGTACTTGCAGCACTGATGATGATGGCGTTGGTGGCTTGTTGAAGACGGTTTAAGGTATGCAGTCTTTCAGAAATAATATCTTGGTGCGGTGAAAACCTATCGTAGGGAAGCGTTTCCCAGTCAGGGAACAGTAAAATTTCCTGATGGAGAGGATCATCTTTTAGAAAAAAGGTAAAGTCTTTTAAGAGTTGGGTGGCTGCTAAGTTATCTGGAGCAATCAGAAGTTTGATGCCAGACGTTTCTTTGCAATACTCACAAAGTGCGAGAGGTAAAGATGCGCCATATAATTGACCCCAAGTTTGTTTGGTGGCTATTTCTTTAGGAAGCAGTGCAGGCGTTAGCATCATCATCAATACGGACAATTTTTAAGGCAAAGGAGTATACAGCATTCCTGTAAAAATCAGTAGATCAACGTGTTAGATCACATAACTTGTAGCCAATCCTGCCAGTAAGCCAAATAAATGTGCTTCCCAAGACACGCCTTTTTCTCTGGGGAAAATCCCAAGAAAAATCCCCGCAAAATAATAGAGACTGATGATGCCTAAAATCACAGCAGTGAAGGTTCCTTCTTGATAAATGTTCATCACTAATAATCCCCAGTATCCGGTAATAACCCCGCTAGCGCCGAGATGAATCCCGGATTTTGCAAAACACCAAACGAGAAATCCTGAGATGAGCGTGATACTAAGGGTTGCTAAGAGAAAATAAGATAAGCCTTGAATGAGGATAAAGTTACTCAAAACGATTAAAGGAATAGAATTAAAAAAGATATGATTAAAGTTCGCATGCAGTAAAGGAGCAAACAAGATGCCGGGTAGACCATAAAGACGTCTTGGGATAATGCCCAAAATGAATAGCCTTTGTCCCATCAGACTATTTAAAATAAACACCGCCCATGGAATGGATACAATAATTGCCAAAGTTTCTGCATTGGCTTGCGTCTGGGCGATGATTAAGTTCAAACTGTTGTTTAAGTCTTGTAGAATCATAGGACTTTACTCGTTAAGCGTCCGGCTGCTAAGCGAATGTCAATCATATCACCGCTTTGAACTTGATGGCTATCTGTGATGAGCTGATTATCCAAAGTCACAATGGCATACCCTCTTTCTAAGGTTGCTTGCGGGCTGACAGCATGTAATGTGGCTAATTGTTTTGTAAATTGTTCTTTCAAAAGGGTTAACTTCTCTCGCATCATGAATCCAAGTCTATGTTCTAACTGTTGAATCTCTGTTTTTGCAAGGTGCACCCATAGTGTAGGGTTTAGTGCTGTTAAGTGGGTTATTGTTTCTTGAAGGACTTTCTTTTTTTGAGTCAATAATTGGGTGAGTGCATGATCAAGGTGACTTTTTAAATAATCCAGTGATTGCCAATGGCTTTTTATCAAATGCTTAGGCGAGATGAGCTTTTGCTCTTCATGTGATAGGCGCAACTGTTGATACGCTATAAAGCGCTTGATGGCTTTCTCTGATAGAGATTGTAGGGTATTTAAAAGCTGGATGATCTCAGCTCTATCTGGGGTCACAGCCACTGCGGCAGCAGTTGGTGTTTCAGCACGCTTATCTGCCACAAAATCGGCAATGGTAAAGTCTGTTTCATGCCCAATGCCTGAAACAATTGGAATCTCACTTTTTCTAATCTGATGAGCAAGCTCCTCATCATTAAAGGCCCATAAATCTTCAATACTTCCACCTCCTCTTGCGAGAATGAGCACATCACATCTCTTGTCTTGGTTGGCACGAAGAATCGCTTGAATCAATTGCCCTGACGCCTTTATCCCTTGTACTTCACAACCATATATCATCACCTCAGCAATGGGGAAACGACGTGCCAGTGTGCTTAAAATGTCTCGAATAGCAGCACCTGTTGGAGAAGTAATGATCCCAATTGATTTTGGAAAAGTGGGAATGGTCTTTTTTAGAGCTTGATCAAACCAACCAAGAGCCATCAGTTTTGCTTTTAACCATTCAAATTGCTGAAAGAGATTGCCAATGCCCGCCTCTTCAATCTCTGCAACAATCAATTGATAGTCACCACGGGCCTCATACAAACTGAGCGTGCCATGTAATAAAGCTTTGATTCCATTTTGAAGGATAAATTTATCTGTCTTTTTATGCTGATTGCGAAAATAAACACAACGAAGCTGGGCTGTTTCGTCTTTTAAAGTGAAATATAAGTGTCCCGATGAAGGTTTACTTAAGTTTGATATCTCACCTTCAACGTGCACGTGCCCCATTTCATGTTCTAACCAAGAGCGGACTTGACGATTCAATTGAGTAACCGTAAGAGTCGGCGATTTTTGCAACATGAAATACCTGTAAGCGGATAAATAAGTCCCTATGCTAGCAAACAATATATTGAATTTCTTAATACTTTTTTAAGAAAACTGAGGTAAGATAAGATAATTTTAAACATCCCGCCCTAAAACAGGACATATTATGTACGCTGAAACCTATCCTCATTTAAAAGCCAAATATGATGTTGACAATTTTGAAGTCATTATGGAGGTCATTGATAAACATTTCAGTGACATATTTGATCTGGATGTTCTAGAAAGTGAATCCACAAAACCAATGGTGGGTAGTTTTAGCGAGTTATTCAATCATTGTATGAGTAAATTAGAAGGATTGTATACCACGGAAGAAGTTGTTCTCGCTTTTAGTAAGGCATTAACTGCCAAAGAAATCATTCCTTTATTAACCAAACACTATGTGTTTGTCCCACCTCTTGTACACAAAAGAGTCTCTCAAATTGGCTACTTTGAAAAGCTTGCATCTGGGCAATTATCCACAGCTGAGCCTTTGACATTTTTGGACATGTTAAGAAGTGCGCAATGGATGGATAGTCATGGTGGAGAAACTTCCCAGTTTACAGTGTCTTATATCAAAAATTTACACACCATCAATTGGCGAGAAAAACCAGTGATTTTTGTGAATTTTAATAAAAATCCGAGAGGGATACCTAAATGGGGTGTGGTGGATCTCAGAACACCTGCGCGCCCAAAAGTTTATTGTGAAGCGCCTTTGTTTGAGGAAGAAAAATCGGCTTTAGATCAAGCGCTACAGATAAAAGTTGCACCAGACTGTTATGAAGGGGGTATTTCAGCATTTTCTATTTCAACTGGATATACCGCTTTGGCTTATGCGAATGAAAAGGTAAAACATACTTCTGCTTTGACTTTGCATTCAGACTTTTATGCTTTGGTCGAAGAATTTATCTTTATTCAACTCACATTGAGGAACCCTCCAGTTGTAAATTTGCATTATCATTAAGGCCATAAATTTGCATAATA
>JAKBCM010000065.1 GCA_021807845.1 Pseudomonadota bacterium | reverse complement strand
TTCGATTTTTTGGTATTTGCCATTTCTTGTAAACCAGCCAGTGAGTCAGTATTCCCCACTTGTTTATTTGAGGAGCAGGCTACGAGCAATACCATCAAAACGATGGGAAACTTACGAATAAATTTTTGCATAACGTAATTCAATCACCTGACTGTTAGGATAAACGTGAATAAAAGCTTTTTTGCCAGCTTGATAGTCAATATTTCTTAAAATTTCAGCCAAACTAACGTCTTCAACATCGAGACTAACCAGGATGGGAATGGATGGTTCTGTCCCAAGGATCCTGAATCGAAAGTGAGCTGCTTTAGCTATTCTTGCTGTGATTTCAGCAATCGGTCCTGACCAATCAACGGACGCACGAGCCTGTAAATTGTATGCATTGGGAATCGTCAATGTATTGTCTTTATGGGGCGGGGTTATGACTTTTTCTACTCGCGCCATTTTATGCATGGAATCACTCACTGAACTTGCCGCTTCTGCAAGTTTAATTCCAGCATCATCGCTTGGGTTGTTAAAAGGCGGCTTTTTATAAGTAGTCCCTGAGCATCCAGTAAGTAACGCGGTCCCTAAGAAAAGCAGTATCAGCTTTTTGTTCATCTAATCCATGTCATCAATTCACAGTGTATTGATTGAAACAGGAGCCTGTCAGCTTGTCAAGCAGATGCGATTTTTTTATATAAGCCATAAAAAACTTGCCCTGCTTTTTTTAGTTTTACTTGTTGCCATTTTGTACTATCCACTTCTATTGCATGAGGGGATTCAACATAGATCAGCCCCCCTTTGATAAGCACATGAGAGTGGAAAAGAGAGTCAAGACATCGCGGTAAAAGATGAGATGCAAAGGGAGGATCAAGAAAAATGATGTTAAAAGAGTCCTTGGATTGGGTGAAGAAATCGCAGGCATCTTCCTTTTTTATCCTTAATTTTAGAGAATCAAATGTCTTTAACACTTTTAGTAAGTGGGCATAAGCCTCGCTGTTTTTTTCTAAAAAAGTCACATGTGCAGCACCTCTTGAAAAGGCTTCCAAACCCAGTGCACCACTTCCTGCAAATGCATCCAGACAATGAGCATCGCGAATATCTTGCATCAGCCAATTGAACAAAGTTTCACGGATCCTATCGGGCGTAGGACGTAACCCGTCAATAGCCGGAAAAGGTAATTTTTTGCCACGATATAAACCACCAATAATACGTACCGTTTGTTTCATGGCAGTCATCGACTTTTACCAACCGTCACCTGCAACAATTGATTGGGCTCGATGACTCTTTGGAAAGCTGTTTTGATCTCGTCTCTGCTGACGGCATGGATATGGGCAATGTACGTTTGTAAAAAATCATCTGGTAGATGATAAAAGGCAATTTTGAGTAACATATCTCCGATGTTTCGGTTACTGGCTAATGATAACGGGAAACTCCCAGACAAATACTGAATGGCAGCCTGTAATTCTTGCTCTGATGGTCCTGATTTCACGAACCTTGAAAGAGCCGCCCTCGTTAGATCAATAGCGGTTTTTGCTTGGTTATTTTTAGTTGATAAACTAATCAGAAAAGGTCCCACTCCTGGCATGGGATAGAATTGACTGCTTACCCCATAAGTTAACCCTCTCTTTTCCCGTATTTCTTCAGATAATCGTGAGACCAATGCGCCACCTCCAAAAATGTAATTCCCTACCAGTAAGGGAAAATAATCTCGGTCTAAATGGGTGATACCTAATTGCCCAAGACGAATGACTGTTTGAGAAGCTGGAAATGTCACTTCAATATCTAATGCTTCGTTTAGCTTTTTTGCAGCCGGTATTTCGGGAGCTGGGGGGCCTTTTGGAAGATTTTGGGAAATGTTTTCAGCCAAAATTTTTGCAGTGGAGGCATCAATGGCTCCTACAAGTACAATAATCGCGTTTTGACTCACAAAAAATTGGTGATAAAACTGTAATACTTGCTCACGTGTGATGGCACTCACTGTTTTTTGATTGCCCATCACCGGATGGGCATATGGATGAGCTTTATAGAGCACTTGAAAAAAAGTTTGATTGGCAAGTTCATTGGGGGATTCTTGGGCTTCGGTAATGGCCATTAATTGTTGATTTTTTTCACGGTTAAACGCCTCTTCAGGAAAATCAGGATGAGTGAGAATAGAGGTGAATAGTTCCGTTGCTTTTTTCAGTGCATCAGGTCTTGTTAAGGTTTTAAGATTACACACAATCATATCTTGGTTGGTGGCTTTGTCAAACTGAGCCCCAGTTTTTGCCAGGGTATCTGCCAGTTTATTGGCATCCAATCCACCACTTCCTTGATTGAGCAATTGAGTGGTTAATGCACTTAAACCAAATTGTTCACCATCATAGGCCGAGCCCGCTCTAAAAGCGACGCTGATATCCAGCATGGGTACTTCCATAGCTTGATAAAAAACAACTTGTGCCCCATTTTTTGTTTGCCATTTGCTGGTTTCGAAAGGGTTTCCAAGGCAGATGTTGGGCAATACAACACATATCAAAGTGATCATGGAATACAACTGTTTCATCTCACTTCTCCCTCTTTCCCTTGGTTGACTTTCATTGGAATCAATACCGTTTCGGTCAAATTATTCTCTTGAAAATAGTGCTTTGCAACTTCTTGTACTTCTTTTGCTGTGACATGACTAATGTTTTCAACATAATGCTCTGCGGTTTGAACTCCAAAACCCAGGGTTTCAAGTAATCCTAATTCCATGGCTTGTCCAAAAATGGAGTCACGCTCAAACGTTTTCTGGGCGATGATTTGTGTTTTGGCACGTTGTAATTCTTCAGAGTTGATGGGTTCGGTTTGCAAACGCTTAAGCTCCGTGAAAATAGCTGTTTTCAATTCATCAATGGTATGAGAGCGAGAGGGGGTGCCATAGAGAATGAATTGAGTCTGGTAGCGGGCGTAAAGGTTGTAGAACACATCTATATTACTCGCAATTTGTTGGGTTCGTACGAGCTCAGAGCTAAAGCGGCCGCTGTCTCCACCAGAAATCAGATTGGCAATCACTTCTAAAACATAAGGCTCCATGGTGGTTTGCTTCGTTGTTGTTTTCACAGATGGAACTGTAAATCCGAGCAGGAGCATGGGCACTTGTGCTGATGCATGAACAAGCGCTGATTTTTTACCCAAAAGTGGGGGCTCTTTTTGTGGTTTGCGTGAGATTTTGGCTTGTGTGCGAATGTTGCCAAAGTATTTTTTTGCCAAATGTTCAACATTTGCCGGTTTCACATCACCAACAACAACCAAAACAGCGTTATTTGGAGCATAATAGCGCTGATACCATTCTTTTGCATCAGCTGCCGATAGTTGCTTCAGATCGCTCATCCAGCCAATGACGGGATGATTATAAGGCGCGGTTAAGTGAGCGGTTGCTAAAAAGCGCTCAAATGCTAAGGATTGAGGGTTGTTATTTACCCTTTGCCGTCTTTCTTCTTGGATCACCTTTATTTCCTTACTAAATTCGGTGGCATCAAGAAGCAAGTTTTGCATTCGGTCTGCTTCAAGTTCAAAACAAATGGGAAGATTCGTTGCCGTGACTTTTTCATAATAGGCCGTATAATCATTGTTGGTTAAAGCATTTTCTTGTCCACCAATCGCTGCAATTTTTTTAGAAAAAACGCCCGATGGATATTTTTTTGTTCCTTTGAACATCAAATGTTCTAAGACATGTGAAACACCTGTGATTCCGCCCGGCTCATCGGCCGATCCCACACCATACCATACCATTGAGACGACTATGGGTGCTCGATGATCCTCTTTCACGAGAATGGTGAGCCCATTATCAAGCTTGAATTTTTGTACCTCACTAAAGATGGGACAAGACAACAGGCTTAAAAAAGTAAGGAGTAAGATACGCATGGCTCACCTCAGGAAAAATTGATAGAATTTCACATTTTGCAAGCTTTGTATATCTAGGATCCATGAAATGATCAAATGGCTTAAACGAAATCAGAACGCTTCCTTGGCTGAAACAGAGCACAAAGAGCTCACAAAAACAGTGGATGAAAAGGCACTGGATGAGGATATCGTACAAGAAAAGCCGAGCTTTTTTAGCCGCTTTAAGAGAGGCCTGAGTCAAACACGTCATCAATTGGGTGATGGAATAGGCCGCTTATTGCTTGGCAAAAAAGTCATTGATGCGGATTTGCTTCATGAGTTAGAAACGATGCTTCTACAAGCTGATTTAGGTTTGGAGACAACCCATACGATTCTCAGTCAATTGGGAGATAGCTTAGCAAGAAAAGAACTCACAGATGGTGATGCCATATTTCGCGCTTTGAAAACCAAATTGCAAACCATTTTGACTTTTGATGCGCCTTCTCTTCCCTTCACAAACGATAAATTACCTTTCGTTATTTTAATGGTGGGTGTCAATGGGGCTGGAAAAACAACAACGATAGGCAAGCTTGCCTTACAGTATCAACAGCAAGGAAAAAAAGTGATGCTTGCCGCAGGCGACACTTTTCGTGCTGCAGCCATTGAACAATTACAGGCATGGGGGATGCGTAATCAGATTCCAGTCATTGCTCAGCACACTGGGGCTGATAGCGCATCTGTTATTTTTGATGCGATTACAGCTGCTAAGGCGCGAGGGATAGATGTGGTCATTGCAGACACAGCAGGAAGACTTCATACCCAAAGCAACCTGATGGAAGAGTTAAAAAAAGTGAAACGAGTCATCCAAAAGATTGACTCATCAGCACCCCATGAAACGATGCTGGTTTTAGATGCGAGTATCGGGCAAAATGCATTAAATCAGGCACGCCAATTTCATCAGGCCATTGGTTTGACCGGAATTACCATGACTAAACTTGATGGAACAGCCAAAGGTGGGATATTGTTTGCTATTGCTAATGAGTTAGCGATACCATTTCGTTACCTAGGTATTGGCGAAGGGATTGATGATTTGCGCCCGTTTGATGCGGCGCAATTTGTTGGCGCAATTTTCAATGATGATCATATTTAGTCAAGTGAGCAAACGTTATCCAGGCGGATTCGAAGCTTTGAATCAGGTGAATTTTTCATTAGAAAAAGGGGAAATGGTTTTTCTTACCGGCCATTCGGGCGCTGGAAAGAGTACGTTGATTAAGCTCATTGCCATGTTAGAGCGTCCTTCTTCGGGCCAGATTACCGTGAATGGTATTCGCTTAAATGAACTTAAAAAGCGAGATATTCCCAATTATCGTTCGAGCATTGGTATTACTTTTCAAGCTCCTTTTTTGCTCAATGACCGATCCGTTTATGATAATGTGGCTATGCCACTCCAAATATTAGGTACCTCTCCCCAAATGATTGCGAAGCGAGTTCCTGCTGCATTGGATTTGGTGGGTCTACTCAATAAAGAAAAGCTCTCACCCATCCATCTTTCTAGTGGTGAACAGCAACGTATTGGTATTGCTCGTGCTGTGGTCCATAAGCCTTCGTTATTATTAGCGGATGAACCAACTGGAAATCTTGATCCTTCTCTCTCTTTAGAAATCATGAAATTATTTTCACAATTGAATCAAGTAGGGGTCGCGGTACTTGTGGTGACGCATGATTTGGCATTAATCGCGGGAATGAAATATCGAATTGTCATGCTGAAAGGTGGACAAATATGCTAACTAAGCTCGGGCTTCACATGAAAGCTGCACTTACTAGCTTCAATACCCTTTGCCAAAAGCCATTTATGACCATGATGACTATTTTGGTGATTGCCATTACCTTGGCGCTGCCGGCTCTTTTTTGGGTGACCCTAGATAATGTAAAACATCTGACTATGAGTTGGCAAAAGAGTGGTCACATCTCTTTGTATCTGAAATCATCCTTATCATCAGAGGATGAAAAAAGAGTATTATCACGTGTACAAGCGGCGGTTGGCGTGGGAGCTGCAACATTAAAATCATCGGCTGATAGTTTGGCTGAATTACAAAGCCAAGAAGGGATGCAGGATATGATGCGCTATTTGCCAGAAAATCCTTTGCCTGCGGTGATTCTGGTGACGCCTTCTTTAGATGTACATGATCCAGAAAAGATAAACCAGCTGTATTTACAGTTAAAATCTTATTCTGAGGTGGAACTGGCTAAACTAGATTTGCAATGGGTCAATCGATTACAGGCTATTCTCAATTTTGGTGAAAAACTGGTCAACGGATTGATTATATTGCTTGCCTTAGCCGTGGTTCTTATCATTGGCAATACGTTGCGCTTGGCTATTCAAAGTCGCTATGAAGAAATACAGGTGCTAAAACTCATTGGAGCTAAAGACTCTTTTATTGTCCGTCCATTTCTATACACGGGTCTTTGGTATGGATTAGGTGGCGCCATTTTAGCTGTGTTATTGGTGAATATATTTCTCTTAAGTTTGACGATAGGTGCTAACCAATTAGCCATGGCTTATGAAATGCATTTTTCGCTCATCGGCTTGTCTGTTCGACAAATTTCTCTTCTTGTCCTGACCGCAATGATCTTGAGTTGGTTGGGGGCGTTTGTGGCAGTGAAGAGGCAACTTCAGGTGATTGAGCCCTGATGGTTACTCACCCCAGGGTTTCCATGAGAGCAAAAGAATTTGAGCCCGTCGACGTTGAGTCGTGTATAAATTGTGATATAATCAATCGGTCTGGTTAAATTATCAGAGGATTATCATGAATTCGCAGTTGCAGCTCTCAACGATGCATATTCCAGTCGGCAGTCTGGATGCTTATATCTACCGTGTGAACCAAATACCAATGCTTTCTGCAGAGGAGGAGACTTCTCTTGCCAAGCGTTTTCACGAAGAAGGTGATTTGGAAGGCGCGCGTCAATTAGTACTTGCACACTTACGTTATGTTGTGCGCGTGGCGCGTGGGTATTTAGGATATGGTTTGCCGCTTGCTGATTTGATTCAAGAAGGCAATGTTGGTTTGATGAAGGCTGTGAAGCGCTTTGACCATACGATGGGCGTGCGCTTGGTCTCATTTGCAGTGCATTGGATCAAAGCAGAAATTCACGAATTTGTTTTACATAATTGGCGTATTGTCAAAATTGCCACAACCAAAGCTCAGCGTAAATTATTTTTTAATATGCGTCAGATGAAGCAGAGGCTAGGTTGGCTAAGTCATGAAGAAGTGGATGCCGTAGCGAATGACTTAGGTGTGAGTCGCGAAGAAGTGTTGGTCATGGAGCAACGTTTAAACGCAATGGATGCTTCTTTTCACGCCACAGATGCCGATGATGACCAATCCCTTAAGATGGTTCCTGAGCGTTATTTACACGATGTGAATAGCGATCCTGCCTATTTGTTTGAGCAAGAAGATAGTGGCACACAAAGTCGTGAAAAATTACATTTGGCTTTTGAGCGCTTAGATAAACGTAGCCAGGATATTTTACAACAACGTTGGTTAGTGGATGATAAAGCCGTCACGTTGCATGCCTTAGCAGAGAAATATGGCGTGTCAGCAGAACGTGTGCGTCAGCTAGAAAAAAATGCCATGAAAAAATTACGCGAATATATGGAAGAGGTGGCTTGAAGCCAC
>JAKBCM010000064.1 GCA_021807845.1 Pseudomonadota bacterium | reverse complement strand
CGGAGCGAAAACCAGAACCGACTGTCCACCCAACAGCAGTCATTGCCAAAGACGTTGTCTTAGGAAAGAACATTTCCATTGCTCCATACGTGATCATTGAATCAGGAAGCATCATTGGTGATAACTGTGTGATTAAAAGCCATGTTCACATAGGTCATGAAGTAACGATTGGCAATCACACCACGATTCATCCCCACGTGACGATTTACGATACCTGCCAAATCGGTTCAAACGTTTGTATCCATGCATCAACCGTGATTGGTTCAGATGGTTTTGGTTATACCCTAGATGATGGTCAACACCTGAAAGTACCTCATGTGGGTCGAGTGATCATAGGAGATCATGTCGAGATTGGTGCGAATTCTGTGATTGATAGAGCAACATTAGGTGCAACCGTCATCGGTGAAGGCACAAAAATTGATAATTTGGTCCAAGTGGCCCATTCCGTTCAACTGGGCAAACACAATATTCTTTGTGCATTTACTGGTATTGCGGGCAGCACCGTCAGTGGTAATCATGTGATCTTTGCAGCAAACGTCGGAGTGAGTGATCATGTGCGTATCGATGACGGCGTGATCCTGGGCGCACGCGCAGGCGTCCCACCAAAGAAACATTTAAAACAAGGCAATATTTATTTAGGCAATCCTGCAAGACCTAAAGACAAAGCGATCGAGCATGAATTTGCTGCCACGCGGATCCCCTTGATGCGCAAAAATATAAAAACATTGAGTGAAAAAGTAGCCCAATTATCCGAACGACTGGAGTTGATTGATAAGGAATCTTAACCCATCATGAAAAAAGATTTGACACCCTTGATTTTGGTCGATGGCTCTTCTTATTTTTTTCGCGCATTCCATGCGCTACCACCCTTAATGAACTCCAAAGGACAAGCCACTGGCGCTATTTATGGCGTAGCCAATATGGTCAGAAGACTTATCAAGGACTATCAACCCACACACCTTTCCGTGGTATTTGATGCCAAAGGACGAACATTTCGAGATGAATGGTATCCTCTGTACAAAGCGCATCGTCCGCCAATGCCTGAAGAGCTCAGTTCGCAATTTCTACCATTGGTAGATCTATTAAAAGCGATGGGCATTTGTGTGTTGATCATTGATGGAGTCGAAGCGGATGATGTCATTGGCACACTGGCACATATGGCTCATCAACAACACATTCCAGTTCTCATTTCGACCGGCGACAAGGACATGGCACAGCTCGTCAATGACCATGTCACACTCATCAATACCATGTCCAATCAAATTCTAAATCCTGATGGCGTTTTAGAGAAATTTGGGGTTAAACCTCAACAAATGATTGACTATTTAACCTTAGTTGGCGATTCATCCGATAACATTCCTGGCGTGAATAAATGTGGGCCTAAAACTGCAGTGAAATGGCTATCTGAATATCAAACCTTAGATGCGCTGACAAAAGCCTCGGATGCCATTCCTGGTAAAATTGGGGAGCATCTACGCGCGAGCCTTCCACAACTCCCATTATCCAAAAAATTAGTCACCATTAAGTTGGACGTAGAGTTACCCGTCACTTTATCCGATCTCACCTTAAACCCCGCGCATCAAGAAGAGCTCGTTACAATTGTTAGAGAGCTTGAGTTTAAAACTTGGCTTGCCTCATTAACAACAGAACATTCCACAACGCCTAAACTAGAAAAAGCTGCGAATCAGTCAACCTCTTTTGAACTCATCACAAAGGAAAAAGCATTTCATCAGTGGCTTTCGGCATTACAAGCCGCACCCTTATTTTGTGTCGATACTGAAACCACGAGCCTCAATGCCATTGAAGCAAACATTGTAGGCGTTGCCTTGGCAATCGATCCAACGAAACCCGCCTACATCCCACTTGCTCATGATGATAGCACAGAACAATTGGACCGAGAATTTGTTCTGAATGCACTGAAACCCATTCTTGAAAATGCAAACATTGGTAAAATTGGTCAAAATTTAAAGTATGATTACAATGTGTTTAAAAATCATGGGATCACGTTAAAAGGAATCGCCTTTGACACCATGCTGGAGTCCTACCTATTAAACAGCAACAGAGGTCGCCATGACATGGATTCACTGGCACTAGCCTACCTAGGTCATCAAACCATTACCTATGAAGAAGTGGCAGGCAGTGGTGCTCATCAGCTCCATTTTAATCAGATCCCTATCGAAAAAGCAGCTCCCTATGCCGCAGAAGACGCTGAAGTGACCCTTAAACTTCACCAAACCTTATATCCCATGATGGATGAGAAATTACGTCGTGTCCTTCATGACATAGAAATACCTCTATTGACCATTCTCGCTGAAATGGAGCGCCATGGTGTCCTAATTGACAAGAACACATTGCAAAGTCACGGTGAACGTTTGAAAAAACGGATGGCTTCTCTTGTGGATGAAGCACATCTTCTAGCGGGAAAGCCTTTTAATTTAAACTCGCCTAAGCAATTACTAGAGATTTTATATGACGAGCAAAAATTACCCATCCTTGCCAAAACACCCAAAGGACAACCTTCAACAGCAGAGTCGGTTCTTCAAGAATTGGCCTATGACTATCGATTGCCAGCCGTCATTTTAGAGCATCGAAGTTTAAGCAAGTTGGTTTCAACCTACATTGATGCCCTACCCAAATGTATCAATCCACTAACAGGACGCGTGCATACGTCTTATAATCAAGCCGTAGCAGCAACAGGGCGCTTATCATCGAGTGAACCAAACCTGCAGAATATCCCTATCAGAAGCGAAGAGGGTCGTCTGATCCGAAAAGCATTTATTGCACCCGCAGAACATGTTTTGTTGACAGCGGACTATTCGCAAATTGAACTTCGCATCATGGCGCATCTTTCTAATGACCAAGGTCTACAAAATGCTTTTGCCAACGGGTATGACATTCACACAGCAACTGCCAGCGAAATCTTTGCCGTTGACTTAGATAAAGTCACAGGTGAGCAACGCAGGCGGGCAAAAGCGGTCAATTTTGGTTTGATTTATGGCATGTCTGCTTTTGGTTTGGCCCGTCAATTAGGTGTTTCGCGCCAAGATGCACAACATTACATCGATTGTTATTTCAAACGCTATCCAGGTGTCTTGGATTATATGGAAAAGACACGCACACTGGCACATCAACAAGGCTATGTCGAGACATTATTTGGCAGACGATTGTATCTGCCTGATATTAATGCTCGTAACATGATGCAAAGAAAAGCCGCTGAACGCACAGCCATCAATGGTCCCATGCAGGGCACTGCGGCTGATATCATCAAGTTAGCCATGATTGCTGTGGCCGACTGGCAAAATCAGAAAGAAAACACCCACATTCGAATGATCATGCAAGTACATGACGAATTGGTCTTTGAAGTGCATCAGAACAAGATCGAGTCCGCCAAACAAATCGTCCGTGAACTCATGGAACATCCCGTAGAATTATCAATACCCTTGAAAGTATCTATTGGAGTTGGACAAAATTGGGATGAAGCTCATTAAAGCGTCATGACGCCATCGGCTTTAGCCACTAGAACGTGATTAGCCATGCGTTTACCAAACAGACCATTTTCAACGACACCGGGAATAAGATTAATCGACTCTTCTAAAGCTCTTGGTAAATCGATGTTTAAATGATAAACGTCCAAAATAATATTGCCATGATCCGTAATAAACCCTTCACGATACTCAGGATCCCCGCCTAATTTAACCAATTCACGCGCGACAAAACTACGTGCTATAGGAAGCACTTCAACCGCTACAGGAAAATGTCCTAACGCAGAAACCACTTTACTCTCATCAACAATACAAATAAATTGTTCAGCCACAGTGGCAATGATTTTTTCTGAAGTCAAAGCACCGCCACCCCCTTTGATCATTTCGTGTCGGGCATTCACTTCATCGGCACCATCAATATAAATGGGCAACTCACCCACCACATTTAAATCAAGCACTGGAATACCGAGCTCTTTTAAAAGACGCGCTGAAGCTATAGAACTCGCAACACAGGCATCAATACGATGTTTGATGGTCGCTAATTCTTTGATAAAACAATTTACTGTAGAACCAGTCCCCACACCTATGATCACATGATCGCCAAGATACTCTAAAGCCGCTCTTGCCACTTTTGTCTTTAATTCACTCATGGTTACCCTTTCTTACCGTTGAGGTATAGAGTATCAGCATCGTCCCCATCACAGCTCCCAGCACAGAACCTAGTCCCGGCAATCTTAAACTACCAATAACCGCCCCTATTGCCATACCAATAGATAACTCCATACTCATCCGAAAAGCACTCAAAAGAACATTGGGTAAATTGTCTGGGGTAATGATTTGTGAAGCTATCGTTTTATGATGTATTTTAAATATCGTGAGCGTGCCTATACCAATGCCACCAATATATGAACCAATAAAAAGGCCCATAATCCCACCTGCAAACACATCTGGGTTCACATAATCAAAAGGGGCCACACACCCAGGACATAGGTCATAGGTATACGAAATAAAACCACCTGAAAACAATCCTACAGCCCCGCCTGCAACCATTCCAACAAATGTTCCAATGATAGCAGCAATATAGATATTAGGATTTGTTATCAATGTTTGAATGTATTTCTTAAAAGACATGATCGATGCGTTTGAAAAAGAAGGTAAGAAAAGACTATCAACCTACTGGCATTGAAGCAAGACTATTTTTTTTATCCTCATTTGACTTTATAACCACACCTTATATGATGAGCTCATAGTCAAGCAAAAATCACTGGAACATTGTGAAAATCAATTACTTGTATCTCTTACAAACGACTATGGCCATATTCGGAACACCGTTTTTCATCTTCATTGATAGCCCTTGGTTTGACAAGTATTGTGCGCATGGTCAAGACATATGCAACCTCATCATGATCATTAACTATAGTTGGTTTTTGTATATCGCCAAAGGCAAATTGTATTGGATCATCCTACTCATGACCATTTGCAGCTTTTTCGCCGAATGCCTCGGATCACTCATCCTGGTTCTCTATCAGTACCGTTTAAAAAATATCCCCGTGTATATTCCTTTGGGCCACGCAATGATTTACGCGACAGTGTATCTTATCTGCAAACAACCCTTAGTTTGGACTAACCACAAAATCATCGAACCATACTTGACTAAATTTGCATTTTTAACTGCTTTTTTATCCTTATTATTATTAAATGATGTGGCGGGTTTTATTCTATATATCCTTTTCTTAATCACCATACGCCACAGACAAAAACCTATTTTTTATTTAAGTATGTTTTTTATGACGTACTATGTAGAACTCACAGGCACTGTTTTGTCATCCTGGGAATGGTATGGCGTATTGGGGAATCATCCTAATTATCCAACTATAGGCTTCACACCGTCCTGTGCTGCAGGTTTATATATCTTAATTGACCTTGCTAGTAACTCAGCCTACCTTTACGCAAAAAAGATAAAAAGATACATTCGACCTTTGGTCATGAATCAATGGTTTCAGAGCATACACAAAAAGCAAGCCTTTCAATAGTTGTCACCTTTACATGGTTACACTATACTCAAAATGACCCAACAGAACATTCATTGACTAGACTCATCTGAACATAGAGAGAAAAGTGACCATGATATTTCCCAATATACTTGCCACCATTGGCCATACCCCTATTGTTAAAATCAATCATCTGGGCGCTGAATTATCTTGTGAACTATATGCAAAATGTGAATTTTTTAACCCTGGTGGTTCAGTAAAAGATAGAATTGGTTATGAAATGGTTAAAAATGCTGAACGACAAGGACGAATCAAACCAGGCGATACCTTGATAGAACCTACATCTGGGAATACAGGCATCGGTATCGCCTTAGCAGGTGCAGTGATGGGCTATCAGGTGATCATTACCATGCCAAACAAAATGAGTCATGAAAAACAAGTGGTCCTTGAACGCCTGGGAGCTGTTATTTATCGCACCCGCTCTGATGCGCTATGGAATGATCCTGACAGTCACATTTCATTAGCGAGACAACTACAAAAAGAAATTCCTCATTCTCATGTATTAGATCAATATGCTAATCCTGATAATCCTAATGCGCACTTCAATCACACCGCCCAAGAAATTATTGATGATTTTGGCGAAGATTTACATATGATTGTTGCGGGCGTAGGAACCGGAGGGACCATCACAGGTATTGCAAAACGCATGAAAGCATATAACCCCTCCATTCAAATCGTGGGCGTCGATCCAATTGGTTCTATTTTAGGAGGAGGCAACGAAATCAAACCTTATCAAGTGGAAGGGATCGGCTATGATTTCTTTCCTGATGTGCTCGATAACACCTTGATTGATCAATACATCAAAACCTCTGACGCCGACTCGTTTCAGATTGCACGAAGATTAATTCGTGAAGAAGGACTATTGGTGGGCGGATCGAGTGGTGCTGCCATGTGGGGAGCATTACAGGCTGCAAAAAAATTAAACGACAAGGAAAGATGTTTGGTGATATTACCAGACTCTATTCGCAATTATATGTCAAAATTTGCCAATGATGACTGGATGAGAGAACAAGGATTTGACTTGGTTTGATCAGTTTGTTCAATATGAGCAAATAACTCATCAGCATCTATCTGCTGCAAAGCGACCGCTCGTGCTAAGGCGTGGATAGACTCAGGCACTTCTTTGTGGTTGGATGTTAGTCTTTTTCTTTGGCTCATCAACGTATTAAAATACTGTTCAGTCCATGCAATGTCCCAACATATTGGCTTGGCATTGACCGCTCACTGGGATGCTTCAAACATGTTAGGTAAATCTGAGAACAATTGGCTGAACTGATTTCTTTGGCGTCAAGCATTACCGTTAACCGATGATAGACATTATCAAACAGAGCAAGCAATCTATCCTCATGGCTTTTTATCTGAGCCAGAATATTATCTAGACTTGGATCCTCAAAAGTAAGCTTTCCTTTTTTTTCAGATGAGCGCTGTAATGGCATCTTAAAAGAACGAAACTGGTCGCTGCTCACACGGGGCCTATAAGTGTTATCTTGTACTTGTAAAACGACCAGAGGTCCCTCTGCTCCTTCATTATAGATATCAGCTCTTGGTATTTGTTTTAGACGCTCTATGACGCGAAGCTCAATAGATATGTTCATAGCCTTCGCCACAGCAGCAATACCTTCAGTATTAAGCCAGGTCGAAGGTTTCCTAAGGATATTAGGCTCTATCCCCTCATCATGCAAAAGAAATGCTTCGCGATAGTGGCCAGGATTACCCGCCGTACACATTTCACTTACTGCCAACTGACGTAAAGTATCAGCCACCGATTCCAGCAGAACTCCCATATGCACTTGCTTTTGCAATTGAATCAATCTATCTCTATGCGTTGTCAGACCCGGTATGGTTGGGCGCTGTTCAGTAAAATTCTGAAAATGCGCTTGTAAAAGAATGCCTAACCAAGAGCCTAAGACACGATTGTGAGTGAGGGCATAATCAAACAATGCGAGTGCAATCGCACGAAAAGATCCATTCGGATCCTTACTGCCTACTTCAACAAAAGA
>JAKBCM010000063.1 GCA_021807845.1 Pseudomonadota bacterium | reverse complement strand
TCTTGCTTATCCTGATTTTGCTTATCCTGATTTTGCTTATCCTGGTTTTTTTGCTTCTCTTTCTCTTTTTTCAGTAGCTGTTCAAGTAACTGACGGTTAAACAGCGCATCTTGATGTTTGGGATCTTGAGTTAAGGTCTTATCATAAGCTTTAATCGCTTGTTCGTATTGACCCATATGCGCCAGTGCATTGCCCTCGTTATAATAAGCGTCACTCTGATTGAGTGATTTAAACAGTTGGGCGGCATGCTCATAATCTCCCGCACGATAAGTGGAAGCAGCTCGCCAATCATCTCGAACGAAAGTGTCTTTTGCTTGTTTATATTGTCCTTTATCCATCATGACTTTGGCTTGCTGATCTTTGGTCAACCACAGATCACGCCAGCTGAATGCATGAATCAGTTGTGTAAAAAAAAGAAATAAAATGGCTCCTAGAACACCCATGGATTGCACCACATGACGATTTTGTTGCCCTTTCATGTATTCATCCTCTCTACAAATCCACGACGAAACAGGGGTAACAATAAAAAGAGCGCCGGGATCAAAAACCAACGTCCTTGGTCTTGCCAAATCGGCAAGTCATCATCTGGGTTTTCAGCAAATTGTTTATTCTCATCTGAAGCAGCCAGCCATTGTAAAAGATCTTTAGAGGTATCACTAAACCGGATCAATGCCCCTTGGCCTGCTGTGGCCAGTTGCCCAAATAATGGGCTCAATGAGATATTGGCACTGAGAACAGGGAGGATAGAAGTATGAATACCCTCTTGTGCTAATGATTTTGCCGTAGCTATTGCATCTCTTGATGGAGCAGAGGCAGTCATCACTAATATTTGTCCGTGAGTAAATCCAGCTTGAGATATCAATTTGGAAGCCTCCAAGAGCGCACTTCCCAATTGCAATCCTTCAACGGGCATGATATCAGGCGTCAGTGAAGACAAGAGCGAGTCGATGGTTTTTCCATCATCTGTGAGGGGCGAAACCACGAAAGGTTCTCCGGTATAAACCACAAGCCCCAGCTGACCAATATCTCGCCGTTGAAACAAATCATGTAATTTGAATTTGGCCCGGGTTAACCTGTCGGGAGTCAAATCATGGTCCTGCATATCATCTGACATATCTAACACTAAGACACGCGGTTGAATTTGTTGATAACTAGGCACGGGCCATTTTGACCAAGTCGGACCTGACACACTGATGATCATCAGCAACAAACTGAAAAACAACAATAACAAAGCATAGGTGCGCCGATGATGCCCTTTGGTCTCAAGCAAATAGGGTAATAAATGCTGATCACAGACTTTGCTCCATTGCAAATGACTTGGTTTTTGGCGAAAAAGAACCCAAACAAGAACCACCAGCGGCACGAGTAGCCAGAACCATAAGGGGCGAATAAAATGAAACGCCATCATCTTGAAACCTCGCTTCTCTTGACAACCTTCAGTGACAGAAGACCTCCCCTATCTGAGAGCCAATAAAAAAACAACAAAATCGCAACGGCAACAAACCAAAAATAGTATTCTTGTTGTGGACGAAAGAAGAGCGCATCTTCATCTTTATTGGTTTCCATCTGGTTAATCAGCGTATAAATGCTCTGCAACGATTGGCTATCCGTTGCTCGAAAATAACGTCCGCCCGTTATTTTGGCGACTTCTTTTAGGGTATCCTCATCCAAATCAGCCATCATATTCATATTAAAGAATAAGCCATTTCCCATATTTTGATTACCGTCTGAACCTAAGCCAATGGTATAAACTTTGATGTGATCTAATGCTGCCAACTCAGCTGCTTTCAATGGTGCCAATACCCCTGAGTTATTCACCCCATCTGTTAATAAAATAATCACTCGACCTTTGGCTGGAACATTTTCTAGTCGCTTCACCGCAAGTCCTATTGCATCTCCAATTGACGTGGTCTTCCCAGCAAGTCCGACTGTGGCATCTTCTATACGCATCAGTACGCTATGACGATCATAGGTTAATGGCGTTTGTAAATAGGCTTGACTGCCAAACAAAATCAATCCGATTTTATCCCCATTGCGTTGTTTCACAAATTGTTCAGCGGCCCGTTTCACCACAGAAAGTCTTGTTGCTGGGCGGCCATGCATCATCATGTCACTGAGTTCCATACTTCCTGAAATATCCAGAGCAAGAATGATATCATAACCTTCCCGAGTCAAAGGTTCAGGCTCACCGACCCATCGAGGACCTGCCAAGGCAAATAACAATAAAAACCAAATCAAAAATAAGAGCGATATTTTACCCTGCATCACGCCATGATGCTTACCGCTTTCAACAATGTTTGATAAAGCCTGATAAAAAGGAACGCGTAGTGCAGTTGGTAATTTGAGTGATATTTTGGGCACCAAAAACCAAATCAACCAAGGCAGCGGAAAAAAAAGAAGCGTCCAAGGCATGGCTAATTCAAACATGGCCCTCTCCGTTGACTAATCCAAATCCTTGCAAAATGAAATAATTTGTCTAAATCGCCTTCTGCTTGGGCTTGATAGGGTAGCTCTAGTAACTCTTTATACACTTCGTTGAAATTGAGATTTTTACTGGTTTCATTTAAAAAGACAATCCAATCTTCTCCTTGTAAACTGGCCACCTTCTCACGAGGAAAGTAAGTCAAAGCCACTCGTTTTAATAGCTCCGAAATGCGGGCAGCACTGATTTCTCGATTAGATTCTTTTTGATATTGCTGTTGAAACACAGATAACAATGCCAATGCCTGGCGACGGGCACGCCCATTTAAATACCAACGCCCCAGAAAAATAGCAGCAAAGCCCCCGAGCAACAACACTAAAATAAGCAATAAATACCAACCAGGTGCTAAAGGCCACCAGCCAATCGGTGCAGGAAGATGAATGTCTCGTAATTGGGCTAACTCATCCTGACCTTTTGCACTGAAACTCGTTTGAGAAGAAAAAAGAACGAGTCCAAACAAAAGAACAGATAGCCTAAGATGAAGGAGTTTATTTCTTCCCATGATACCTCCGTAAAAATGTTTGCCTCACCAACAATGCTAAGTTAGTCTCGGCAGTCACTTGGATATAGGGAATTTGTAACCGATGAAAGATTCGTTGTAGATTTTGCTGACGCTGTTCACAGTAGTAGCTATAAGCATCCGTAATACTCTTAGCCGTGGTGTCTAGTAGCAGCTCTTGTTGACCATCTGTGATCGCATATTGCGCAGGTTCTGGCGGCGCTATTTCTAAAGGATCACACAACTGATATGCCATGATATCATTATGACTACAGAGCCGACTCAAAAGTGGTTCACTTTCTTTGTCCATACTATAAAAGTCACTGATCAAAACAATCATACTTCCTGGCTTAACTACTCTACGGAGACGTTGTAGGGCGTAGCTTAATGAACTTTTTTCATTCGAGCCTTGAGCAGAAGAGGGAGGTAATTCCTGAGTATATTGGCTAAGCGCCGCCAGAAAAGGCAAGACCCCAAACTCTCTACTGCGGGGAAGAAATTCATGATGGGTCGCTCTAGAAAACAATAATCCACCCACTCTGTCTCCTTCCACCACCACAGACCAAGCCAAGATAGCAGCGAGACGCGCCAATACAACCGACTTAAATGCGATCCTTGTTCCAAAATACACAGAGGGGTTAAAGTCTGCCAGGATGATCACTGGCCGTTCACGTTCTTCTTCATATATTTTGATGTGTGGTTTGCCAGTCCGGGCGGTCACTCGCCATTCCATATGCCTAATTTCATCACCCGCTTGGTAATTGCGAACCTCGGCAAAATCCATGCCACGACCTCGCAATTTAGACAAACGAAGACCATAAGAAGAAGAGCGGCCTTGGGAACGATACGATCCTCGTTCTGCATACCGTCTTAGAGAAATCAGTTCAGTCAGTTCTGTTGTGACCCCATCTGTCATGGCAAACAACCTCACTACTAAGGGAGGGCAACCAAATGCAAAAGTTCATCAATGAAATCATCGCTACTCACCCCTTCCGCTTCTGCTTCAAAGGTTAACAAAATGCGATGTCTCAACACATCATGAGCAATCACATGAATATCCTCAGGGGTGACATAATTTCGCCCTGAAAGCCATGCATGCGCTTTTGCACATCTATCTAAAGCAATTGTGGCTCGAGGACTGGCCCCATAACGGACTTGTCGACCCAATTCATGACTATAAACACCGGGGTTACGGGTAGCGACTACCAGCTGCACCAAATAATGCTCCAACGCTTCACTGGTATGAACATTCAAAACCTCTTTCCTGGCTTCAAATAAGTGGCGCTGGGTTAAAGGTTTCATTGTGTCTTTAATGGGCGCATTAGATGCCTCTGTAACGGTCATAGCCAGCGCTTCTTGCCGAGCCAATTGCAATATATCGTGCTCAACTTGAGCATCAGGGTAGCCAATTTTGACATACATTAAGAAACGATCTAATTGCGCTTCGGGCAAGGGGTATGTCCCCTCTTGCTCAATGGGATTTTGTGTGGCCATCACCAAAAATAACTCAGGCAAGGGATAGGTTTTTCCACCAATCGTCACTTGTCGCTCCGCCATGGCTTCCAGTAATGCTGATTGAACTTTGGCAGGAGCCCGGTTAATTTCATCAGCCAAAATCATATTATGAAAAATGGGACCAGGTTGAAACACAAATGAACCATCTTCAGGATGGTAAACATCCGTACCTGTTAAATCACCAGGCAATAAATCTGGAGTGAATTGAATGCGGTGAAAATGTCCTTCAACACCTACGGCCAATTCTTTAACTGCCCGCGTCTTGGCTAATCCAGGAGCCCCCTCAACCAACAAATGACCATCGGCAAGGAGTGCAATTAACAAACGAGAGACTAGGTTTTTTTGGCCAAGAATACGCGAATTTAGAAAAGTACTTAACTGTAACACTTGTTGCTGAGCCAACTGCGTGGCAGAAACATCAACTATTTGCTCCATTTATCACCCACTAAAGAAATTAGTCTTGCGAATATTGAACCTATGTATTGAAAAACACTTAAACCCATATAGAACCGCATCAGCAGCGCCAGGGTCATCATGGTAGAATATCCTAGCGTGAAATAGCGCCTATGCCAAGATGGGATTTCAGACAGAGCGAAGACTATACAAGCTCAATGTCGTTTGCCTGTGGACCTTTCTTGCCCTGAATGATATTGAATTTAACCGAAACGCCTTCTTGTAAAGCTTTAAAATCTTTGGGTTTGGTTGCGGCAGCATGGAAAAAATACTCTTCATTGCCAGCAATGATAAAACCAAATCGTTTTTTTCTGTCAAAAAATTTGATGGTGCCTGATCTTTTTGTTTTTTCTTGTTTAATAAATAGGCTTGTTATGGCCTGTATGATACTTTTTATACTCATTAAGCGATTCCTGTTAGGTTTTTATATGCTGTGTTCACCGATAAAAGAGATTATCATTATCTGTTATCATTCACCACTTATTGAAACACACAGCTAGATGCTATATTGTCCATTAAAATTTAAGCATGGTTAGGGCAGTTCTGTCTGATATCAACGGTGGGAATACTCAAGATGTTTTCTGATTATTTTAAAGTATTATTGCATTACCTTTTACCTAAAAATACACTTACTACTCTAGCAGGGTTGTTGGCTCATGTCAAAAATCCTTTCATTAAGAATGCGATGATCCGTTGTTTTATTGCCAAATATCAAGTGAATTTGAGCGAAGCGGAAGAAGAAAATTATCAAAACTATGAGGACTTTAATGCTTTTTTTATTCGCAAATTGAAGCCTACCTGTCGTCCTATCGCCCAATGCGATATTGTATCACCTGTTGATGGATACTTGAGTGAAAGTGGCCTGATTCAGTCTCACTCTTTGTTGCAAGCCAAAGGACGTTATTATGGATTAGAAGAGTTATTTGCAGGCGATAAAGAGCGTGCATTGCAATTTTCTAATGGTCTTTATGCCACACTTTACTTATCTCCTAAGGACTATCATCGGGTGCACATGCCCATAGATGCGGTTTTAAAAGAAATGATTTATGTTCCCGGACAATTATTCTCCGTTCAACCTATGACCACGCGTGTGATACCGAAGCTTTTTGCTCGTAACGAACGGGTGATTGTTTTTTTTGAAACAAGCGTTGGATTAATGGCGATGGTTCTCGTTGGAGCAACCATTGTTGGCGCTATAGGCACCACTTGGCAAGGTGACATTAAGCGTTCGAAAATCCAAACTCGCA
Organism: Pseudomonadota bacterium; assembly: GCA_021807845.1. Next base: position 1,388 of record JAKBCM010000063.1, on the reverse strand, counting down.
CCACTTTTCCCACCACACTCGAGGAAAAGACATCATTTTTGCAAGGCGAAGAAATGGGCTATTTTAAGCTAGGCTCTACAGTCATTTTACTTTTTGCAGATAGCAAACAAGTCCATTGGGTCCCAGGACTACAGGCGGGCAGCCCTATCCAATATGGCAATCCATTCGGAATCATTGAGTAATCAATTTGAAGAGCATATAGTAAACTCTTTAAAGCATATAAGGAGCGGTATTGTGATTGAATACATTTATAAAGGATTTAAGATTTCATACAAAATTACCTCCATTGAGGCTGAAAAAAACACCTACAAAGCAGATGGCTCAGTCACTTATTTGTTGAACATACCAAAATCATTTACACCCAAACAGTTTCAAACTGAGAACCATACGCATTTAGGTGCGGAACATGAAATCAAAAATCTACTCGAAAGTTATATCGATTTTGAATTGAAAAACTTCTATGAGATGAACAAATATCCCAATGAACGGGCAGTACGCTGAAGATAAGACTGGCGAATGCCGCAGAGAAAAAGTCTCTTTTCATCCTCATCTAAATACGAAGAGCGGATTTTAACTCCACAAAGAGCTCTCGAAAAAGAGTGCGCGCCTCTATGTGTATCCCAGGGCTATTAGATTCTCTCGGGCCAGCTATATTAAGCACATGGATATTTTCTCGGCTTATCCATTCATGTATCTTCTCCACTATGCCATCTTTTTCAGTTAAGCTGATAATTAAGTGAGGTTTTCTTTGCCGCTCTGCATCGGCAATTGTTAATCGAGTGCCATCTTGTATTTTTTCAGGCAGTGGTAAACATGGAACAATAATTAACGTTCCATCCGAATCACGAATATTTAGCATGGTTCTTTCGTCTGGATTGGCAGTAGTTGCCTCTGTCAAAGAAGGATATCTGTCTAATACACAATCCCCATTTTCATCTAATCCACCTTTCGGGCACCAACCACTAATGGGTATCTTTAACTCGTCTCCAATTGAAAGGCCGGCCTGATCAACACCAGTTTGGCCCCCTGAAACAATTTTTTCAATCATAAAACAGACTCCTGTTTATCTTTTGCATACTTGAATGGGGTAAATTTTTTCGGAAAATCATAAACATCCATCCCTGTTACCCTTTTGATATAGTTAACCAATAGATTCGCAGGGCCAGCTAACAGAATGCTGTAAAGTACTTTAATAGAGAAACTGATTGCTACTACCTGCAAGATATTGTTATTTGAGATTGAACCAATTTCCATCATTAAAATAGCGATCAATGAATACTCGAGTTTAGCCATTTTTCCCTAATCCGTTCGCCCTGAGGAGCGTGCGTAGCACGCGTCTCGAAGGGCTTTCTAAGCAGCTAAAGTGAGCTGATAGAGCAAGGAATCAA
>JAKBCM010000062.1 GCA_021807845.1 Pseudomonadota bacterium | reverse complement strand
TTCCGATCTTTTTAATGATTTTCCACTGAGTAATCTTTTGGTTAATTTACCATTTAGTCGATGGCTATTTCCCTATAATTACATGAATCGTGCCTGTTACCATACGTATTACCCCCAAACGTTTGACTGGGAATTAAAAAGAGAGATAGCAAAGACAAAGACAACGGCCCCCCTCTTTTTAGCGGTACACTTTACCCTACCCCACTGGCCTTATGCTTCAGCAAGCTCATCACCCGCACAATTTAAAAATGAATACAGCTTAGATGAAAGAGAACAACTCTATGTATCAGCGCTCAGGCAAGTAGATCAACAAGTCTTCAAGCTTTTACAAGTATTACAAGAACATGGATTCCTAGAAAACAGTCTTGTTGTCCTACTAAGTGACCATGGTGAGTCATTTTATGTGCCAGGCTCACGACAAACCCGTGCAGGACTTTATCAAGGAGTTGGCCATAGATTTGCAAAATATTTGAACCGAAAAACATCAACGACCCTTGAAATGAGTGCAGGCCATGGGAGTGACTTGTTAAGTCCTGACCAATTTCATTGCTTACTGGCATTTAAAATATATCAACACCATGAGCTAACAACCCTCCCTAAACAGGTAGATACCCGTGTGGCACTGATTGATATTGCACCAACCATCATCGATTTTTTAAGATTACCTTACCCGGACTCATTGGATGGCATATCCCTCTTGAAAGCCTTAACAAGCACGCATAGCTTTCTTCCTGAACGTGCATTTGTCATGGAAAGTGGCATGTTACCCAATCAGTTTTTATCCCGTGAAAAAGCAAAGGTACTGGCCAAAAAATACTTCACCATCAATCCAAAAAATGGACACGTTGAATTACAAAAACAAGAGATAGCCGCACTTGATGCGTTAAAATTGTATGGAGTCATTCAAAAAAATTGGATCTTTGCGCTTTACCCAGACGATGATGGATATATACCCGTTATTCTCAACACCGCCAGTGGAGAATGGTCAGATGATATCCATACCGAATTTACAAAAAAATCTGAAGCACAACACATGCTGAACCATTTGCAGCAGTTTTACCATCATCCATGGAAACTCTCAAAACTAACTTTGCAGTGAATGGCAGCAAATCCATTACATCTGATGTTTTCTAGGCTTTGCTACCTTAGTCACATGTACACTTTTAATCGTATTATCGCCCACTTTTAACACTTCTATTCTATAGTTTTGGATCATTAAGCAACAATCTGCGGGCGGAATGTACCCTAGGTACTCAATAATTAATCCACTTAGCGTTCTTGGACCAATCAAAGGTAAATGCCAGTTGAGTAACCGATTGATATTACGCAAAGTCGTGCTCGCATCGATAATCACCGAACCATCATCTTGCGGCGTAATATCTTTACTTAAGGTTGCAATATCCGTCGTAAATTCACCCACAATTTCTTCAAGAATATCTTCCATGGTCACAAGACCCTGTAAATCACCATATTCATCAACGACAAAAGAGCTTCGACGTTTCATTTTTTGGAAATTTAAAATTTGCGTGTTTAAAGAAGTGCCCTCGGGAATATAATAAGGAGGAGCTGCAATGTGCAATAAGCTATCCATATCTAATCTACCTTCTAAAGCCAGATGAAGCACACTACGCATATGCACCATCCCCACCAAATTATCAATGGTGTCACGATAAAGAGGAAGACGAGTATGTTGGGCCATCTCTAATTGTACGAGTAATTCATGCCAAGGTTGCTCTAAATCAATCCCAACAATTTCAGCTTTTGGTACCATAATGTCTTCAACTTTTGCTTGCTCCAAATCTATCAAACTAATCAACATACTTTTATGCTCAATAGGCAATAAACTACCCGCTTCATGAACAACTGAGCGCAACTCTTCTCCCGATAAAGCATCTTTTTGTGCCCTATCAATAGAAACCCCAAAGAGGCGTAAAATACCATTGGCAACCCAACTGATTAAACTAACCAATGGGGAGAAAATGGTTTGGAGAATCATTAAAAGCCAAGAGCATGCAAATGCAATTTTCTGTGGATGGAGCGCGGCCAAAGTTTTGGGCGTCATTTCTGAAAAAATCAAAATCACCAGGGTCAAAATAACGGTCGCAATTGCAACGCCCACATCACCATAAAAACGCTGACCAATCAGTGTTGCCACCATTGATGACACGATATTCGCCAACGTATTACCAATCAGAACGACACTTAATAATCTATCGGGATGTGATAAAAGTTGATTGACTCTAATGGCTTGTTTATGACGCTTTTTAACCAGATGTCGAAGTCGATAGCGATTCAGCGACATCATGCCAATCTCTGCACCAGAAAAAAAAGCTGCAAACAAGATCAATACCAATAAGATACAAAAAAGGATCGTAGTAGAAACTTGCACTGTCTATCCTTAAGGAAGCAACACGATGAGAACCAACTTGCTATTATCCTAGAAAACAGAGTAGCGAGCTACTCTGTTTTCTAGGACAATTATATTGACAACTTTTGGCTGAAGCGATAACTTTTCATCATTCCTACGTTTTAACCCGAAAAAACCAAGATACCGCTATTGTTTTTTCAGGTTTATAGTTCAACCTTCACTTCAAATTGGTTCTTTATGGTCACTTTTTCCACATTATATTTTAAAATTTTATTTCTTTTAGGATATTTTTTTTCAGTAGCCTATACCCACTTTCGTGGCCGCGTTCGTTTAAAATTTCTACGTCAGCTCACAGATCACTCTAGTTTTTTAGCCCCTATCAATGCCATCATGTATCTTTTTTCATCAGTCCCAAAAACACCTTTTCTGAACCCCTCTGATTTTCCAGAGTTACACCTCCTTCGTGATCATTGGCAAACCATTCGAGATGAGGCTTACCATTTATATAAAGAAGGTTATATTACTGCCAGAGAAAGTTACGATGACATTGGTTTTAATTCATTTTTTCGCCGGGGTTGGAAACGTTTTTACTTAAAATGGTACCAAAACCCATTACCATCGGCAGAAGAGCTATGTCCAAAAACAATAGCACTCATCAAGCGTATCCCTAATATCAATGCAGCCATGTTTACACTACTGCCTAAAAATAGCTTTCTTTTCGAACACAGAGATCCTTATGCCGGATCGCTACGATATCATTTGGGTTTAATCACCCCTAATTCAGAAGATTGTTGTATCTATGTAGATGGACAATCCTATTTCTGGAAAGATGGACAAGACGTTATATTTGATGAAACTTATGTTCACCGTGCCGAAAACAACACCTCACAAGACAGAATTATTCTTTTTTGTGACATCAGAAGACCCTTAAAAAATAGATTTGCCAATCAATTCAATCAATTATTCAGCAAAACAGTCATGAAAGCCGCTGCAAGCAAAAACTTACCCACAGAAAAAGTAGGATTGATCAACCAACTGTTCCAGTATATCTATCACATTCGTCTGGTTGGAAAAAGATTAAAAGCATACAATAGAACACTTTATTATTTGGTAAAATACGCCATTTTTATCGGTTTATTGAGTTTATTTTTGTTGTTTTAAACGAGGAACACACTATGTTTGAGAATTTAACTGAGCGTTTAACCCGTACCTTTAAGAATCTAAGTGGGCGTGGGCGTTTGACAGAAGATAACATGCAACAAGCGTTACGTGAAGTTCGTCTCTCTTTGATTGAAGCAGATGTTGCTCTCCCTGTCATCAAAGAATTTATTGAACATGTCAAACAAAAAGCACTAGGCCAAGAGGTCATGACCAGCTTAAACCCCGATCAGGCCTTGGTCAAAATTGTCAACGATGAGCTCATCCATATCATGGGCGATACTCGCACAGAATTAGATTTCAAAACAACACCTCCGGCTGTTTTCTTAATGGCGGGCCTTCAAGGTTCTGGTAAAACAACCACTGCTGCAAAATTAGCCCGCTACCTGAAAGAAACAGAAAAGAAAAAAGTCATGTTGGTTAGTGTTGACGTTTATCGTCCTGCGGCCATTCAACAATTAAAACTACTCGCAGAAGAGATAGATGTTTCCTTTTTCAATGCTACTTCTTCTGAAGCCCCCTTGAACATTGCCAAACAAGCCCTAGATAGCGCAAAAAAACAATTTGTTGATGTTGTGATCCTCGATACGGCCGGTCGATTGCACGTTGATGCTGATATGATGACTGAGATTAAGTCTCTCCACCAAGCCATCAACCCCATAGAGACTCTATTTGTTGTCGATAGCATGACTGGACAAGACGCAGCGAACACAGCAAAAGCATTCAACGATGCCCTCGCACTGACTGGTATTATTCTCACCAAAACAGATGGCGATGCTCGCGGGGGGGCTGCACTTTCTGTGAGACATATCACGGGTCAACCGATTAAATTTATCGGTAGTGGTGAAAAGATAGATGCTTTAGAGCCCTTTCACCCAGAACGCATTGCCTCCCGTATTTTAGGGATGGGAGATATTTTAACCCTCATCGAAGATGTCGAGCGTAAAACAGATAAGGCTGCGAGTGAAAAATTAGCCAAAAAATTAAAAAAAGGAAAAAATTTTGATTTAGAGGATTTTAAAGAACAACTCATCCAGATGAACAAGATGGGGGGTATCAGCGGTATGATGAGCAAGTTGCCTGGGATGAGTCAATTACCACAACAAGCTGCAGGCCAAGTCAATGATAAAGCGTTGGCACAAACCATAGCCATTATCAACTCGATGACCATTAAGGAAAGACGTATTCCCAAAATCATCATTGGATCACGAAAAAAGCGCATCGCACAAGGATCCGGCACTCAAATACAAGATGTGAATCGATTACTGAAACAATTTACCCAAATGCAAAAGATGATGAAAAAATTTACCAAACCTGGCGCTATGAAACAAATGATGCGTGGGATGGGGGGACTGACCGGTTTAAAAGGGATGCTCCCTGATGACTTCTCATAAAGGGCTTCTGATAGATTCAGGAAATGGGACGAAGATCGTGAAATATCACAAAAAAATAAACAGAACCTCTTCCAATACCACGTTAATTTTCGTACAATACTCGCCATTTTTACGTAACTACGCTTAAAGAGGAAGACCATGGTCGTTATCCGTTTATCTAGAGCTGGCGCAAAAAAGCGTCCTTTTTACCACATCGTTGTGACTGATAGCCGCAGACGCCGTGATGGAAATTATATAGAGCGTATTGGCTATTTTAATCCCATCGCCCGTGGGCAAGAAGTACGGTTGCACTTGGAAGTGGACAAACTAACCCACTGGCAAAAAATTGGGGCACAGTTATCTGAACGCGTCATGGCGCTGACAAAAGAATATATGAAGACCAACGCCGCCTAATCAAGTGAACAAAGATAGCGACTGGGTGGTCATTGGCCGATTTGGTAGGTCACATGGGATTAAGGGTTTGATTACAGTCATCTCCTTTACCGAGCCACGAGATAATATTTTGCAATACAAGTATTGGCACGCCCATTTGAACCACCAATGGCAACCACTGAAATTATCGCATCTAGAAAGGAATCATAAGTTCATTTTGGCAGCTGTTGAAAATTTTGACACTCGAGAAGAAGTAGCTCGTTTGACCAATGTAGAAATAGCTATTCCAAGCACTGAGCTCCCAGTACTTCAAGCGGGAGAATATTACTGGCATGAACTTCACGGCATGCAAGTGGTGACCACAGAAGGCATGTTATTAGGCCAAGTCACCGAAATCTTGGCAACGGGCTCCAACGATGTGCTCGTCGTAGAGGGAGAAAAGAGACATTTATTGCCCTATCTCCCAGGAAAAACAGTGATTGAAATTAATGACAGTCAACGACTCATTACCGTTGACTGGGACGTGGACTTTTAGCAAATGTTACATCTTGGCGTGATAAGCCTCATACCAGAGATGCTTGACAGCTTAAAATTAGGCATCACGGGACGCGCAATTGAGCGCGGTTTGGCAAAGGTAGACTACTGGAACCCAAGAGAGTGGGCTAAAAGACCCTATAGACAGGTCGATGACAAACCATACGGCGGCGGGCCAGGTATGGTGATGATGTATGAACCATTGCATCAAGCAATCATTCATGCACGAAATGAAATGCCCAAGCACTGTAAAACGATTTATTTAAGTCCTCAAGGAAAGATGATAAAGCAGGCGGATTTAAATCACATTGCTAAAACAATGCAACCCCTGCTTTTTATAGCAGGTAGATATGAGGGCATTGATGAACGAATCATCTCTCATGATATTGAAGAAGAGTGGTCGTTAGGAGATTTTGTTTTGAGTGGCGGAGAATTAGCCGCAATGGTATATATTGATGCCCTTGTGCGCTTGCTACCAGGAAGCTTAAACCAAGAAGCCTCTAGCCAACAAGACTCGTTTATGAATGGACTATTGGATTGTCCACATTATACTCGCCCAGTTCTGGTCAATGGTAGTCATGTGCCAGAGGTGTTGTTGAATGGCAATCATCGTGAGATTGATTGTTGGAGAAGGAAGCAGTCTTTAGGGAAAACATGGTTGAAGCGACCGGATTTATTAGAAAAAATGACATTGAGTGAACAAGACAAAATACTACTTGTTGAGTTTCAGAATGAGCAAGTGTCTCAATGATAAAGAGAATGAGACAAGTTATTTTAGGAGTGGAATGATGAGCAAAATAATCGATCAAATTAATGCCGAGCAAATGCAGGGCAAAGAAATCCCTGATTTTAGTCCAGGTGATACCGTGCTGGTTCAAGTGAAGGTAAAAGAAGGCACCCGTGAGCGTTTACAAGCTTTTGAAGGGATTGTCATTGCGAAACGAAACCGAGGTTTGAATTCTGCATTTACAGTACGTAAAATTTCTCATAATGTCGGTGTTGAACGTGTATTTCAAACCTACAGCCCTGTCGTTGACAGTATTACCGTAAAACGTCGTGGTCATGTGCGTCGCGCCAAACTCTACTATTTGCGCAATTTAGCAGGACGGGCTGCACGCATCAAAGAAAAATTAGCGACCAAAAAAGGTGAATAGTTTTCACTGAGCTTCATTGTGGACAGAGCAAGAGCCTATTGCTTTGTTTCAATGATATTCAAAACAATCCCTCTCATATCGTTATTCCCGCGCAAGCGGGAATCTATTTCTTAAATAAAATAAAGCAATGCTCAACTTACCCTAGAACAATATCGTGAACGTTACTGTTTGCGTTACCCTCTAGACTAAATTAAAGAAATAAATGATTTAGTCGATATAAAGCTTAGTCAATTCATAATGGAGTGATCTTCATGAAAAGATGGAGCCTAATTGCCCTCTTATCCCTTCTATCTATCAGCATAGCTGAAGCCAACTGCGATCTGTCTCAATTTAGCTGGGATTGCGATATTCCTCTCCATGTTACGCCCAGCCACCATGCTTCCGCATTGATTTATTGTGGAAATACCTATGGCTACGTCACCAAAGCACAATACGATGTGTTAGCCAGTTATCAACGCGCTGATGTGAATACTATCTTAACGATTGATGGTGAGTATATTGACAGTCCTTGTGTGCCAGCAAGGCGATGAAATAAATAGCAAAAACTCATAAACTCAAGGATAATAGCGCATATTGAACTTAGATGTGTGTTTCTAAATAGCCACTCATGATTGATCATTGTTGATGGACACTCCCCTTTCCGAAATAGAAATAGCCGAAAACCTATGTCATCGTGGATTTCACCTAGTGGACCATTTTCTTTTG
>JAKBCM010000061.1 GCA_021807845.1 Pseudomonadota bacterium | reverse complement strand
GCCAAACTTCAGGTGCGTCGTCAAACCAATACCATCAACTGGGGAGATATGCTTCCATTCGCTCAGGGAATTAAGTTTGAACTGTAAATAGAGGAATTGATAATGCAGGAACCATTTTTCATAAAAAAAATAGCAGTCCTTGGAGCCGGAGTGATGGGCGCCCAAATTGCAGCCCACTGTGTGAACGCAGGGATTGAAACATTACTATTTGATTTGCCAGCGGATGGTAAAGACCACAATGCCATCGTCAATCAATCGATTTTGAACTTAGCTAAGCTAAAGCCCGCTCCTTTAGCTACTCCTCAATATGCCTCTCTATTAAAAGCACGAAATTATCAGGATGATTTAGCAGAGCTGATTCATTGTGATTTGATCATTGAAGCGATTGCCGAAAAACTAGATTTGAAAGAGAAACTCTATCAAAAAATCGCACCATTTCTCAGTGAAAAGACGGTGGTGGTGAGCAATACTTCAGGATTAAGTATCAATACCCTTGCTGGTGTATTGCCCGAAGCACATCAGCGCAATTTTTGTGGTGTACATTTCTTTAACCCACCCCGTTATATGCATTTGGCTGAATTGATCCCTCACGCCCAAACCTCTCCGCTGTTGTTAGATCATCTAGAGAGTTGGTTAACAAGCCATTTGGGGAAGGGCGTCATTCGAACCAAAGATACGCCAAATTTTATAGCGAACCGAATCGGTGTTTTTTCGTTAATAGCGACCATTCATCATGCACAACGATTTCAATTAAGGTTAGATACTGTTGATGCCCTAACAGGAACCCTGCTTCTTCGACCCAAATCTGCGACGTTTCGTACGATGGATGTGGTGGGATTAGATACCATGGCACATGTGATAAAGACCATGGAGCAACAACTGCAGTTTGATCCTTGGCATCCAATCTTTGTTTTACCGGATTGGTTAATGGAGCTTATCAAAGAAGGACATTTGGGGCAAAAAACTGGGCAAGGTATTTATCGTAAAAAGGGTCATGAAATTGAAGTATACGATATGAACACACGTTCTTATCAACCAACGAAAGGAGAAGTGAGCGAAGAAGTCAAAGCCATCATGAGGATTAAGCATCCACAGGAGCGATTCGAGCATCTTCTGAAGGCAAAACATCCTGAAGCAGAATTTCTGCTGGCTTGTTTTCGAGATCTATTTCATTACAGTGCGTTCCATTTACAAGATATTGCTCACTCAGTACGTGATGTGGATTTGGCCATGCGTTGGGGGTTTGGATGGCAACATGGACCTTTCGAGACCTGGCAGGCGGCAGGGGTTACTTTAATGAAAGAATGTATCGAAACAGGGATTGTACAAGGACATACTTTAAGTAGTGCCAAATTGCCCGCCTGGCTTACAAATCTTAATGATTTCTATCAGCCTGATGGCGCCTATTCACCTCATTGCATGAGTTATGTAGGTCAAAGCAAATTGCCTGTTTATCAACGACAGTATTTTAGCGATAAGCTCCCAGGCGAGTCTCAGATCCCCGTAAAAACCATATATGAAAATGACGGCGTTTCTCTCTTTGTGTTGCCAAATGAGGTGGCTGTCGTCAGTTTTAAAACCAAAGCAAATACCATTGGACAAAGTGTGCTAGACGGTTTGCATCAAGTCATCGATATGGCTGAAAAAAATGGTCATGGATTGATTATGTATCAACATGATCCAAATCAGTTTAGCTCTGGTGCTAACTTGAAAGAGGTTCTCGAGTTAATAAATGCCCAAAAATGGTCAGCTCTTGACACTATGATCAGTCAATTTCAACAATTAGCCATGCGCATCAAGTACAGCGCTATCCCCGTTATTACAGCGCTTCGAGGACGCGCATTAGGGGGGGGGTGTGAGTTAATGATGCAAAGTGCTTTGGTGGTTTCGGCTTTTGAATCTTATCCGGGACTGGTAGAAGCTGGTGTGGGGCTCATACCTGCGGGAGGGGGATGCAAGGAAATGGCTTTACGTGCAGCTGACAAAGCAGAAGGATCTGATTTTATGGTCTATGTTGAACCTTACTTTAAACAAATCGCAAAAGCTGAGATCGCAAGCAGCGCACCAGAGGCGCTACAAAAAGGCTATTTACAGCAAAAAGATGTCTGTGTGATGCATCGTCATGAAGTTTTATTTGCCGCCGTGACTCAATTGAAGTCTATGATGGCTCTTAATTATCAGCCGCCAATATCACGCACATTCCGTGTTGGTGGGCGTGAAGATGCTGCTCGCTTGCAAATTGGCCTAACCAATTGGTTAGAAGGTGGGTTCATTTCCAAACATGATTATTTCCTTGCTTCTCAATTAGCATGGGTATTATGTGGCGGCGACGTTAATGAAGGAACGCTGGTTGATGAAGCTTGGATGCTCCATCTAGAAAAGACAGCATTTATGACCCTGGCTCAAACTCAAATGACAGAAGCACGAATTAAATATCTGTTGGAAACGGGCAAACCCCTACGTAATTAACATAACAATTGAACTCAATTCTGATCAACAGAACCACGACCGTAAGGGAGTGGAAAAGTTAATTACAGTTATTGTAGCCTTGATGCAGCGAAGCGTAATCAAGGCTACAATACCCATTCATACTCATTCATAGGAGTATTTTACATGACAAATGTATATATAGTTGATGTGCTACGAACTCCAGTTGGCAAAGCCCCTCGAGGAGTTTTTAAACATACTTTACCTGATGATTTATTGGCACATACGATCAAAAGCTTAAGACTTCGTCAGCCTCAGGTTGATTGGGAAAAGATTGGCGATGTGGTCATTGGGTGTGCTATGCCCGAGGCAGAACAAGGTATGAATGTAGCAAGGATTGCCTCGCTCTTAGCAGATCTTCCTCAATCAGTACCTGCAATGACGATTAATCGATTCTGCTCATCTGGGGTACAAAGCATTGCGACAGCAATCAATACCATTGCCAATGGAGATATTCATTTGGCTTTAGCCGGTGGAGTTGAAAGCATGTCGATGGTGCCATTAGGGGGAAACAAATACACTGCGAACCCGGCTATATTTCAAGACGAGCATATTGCGATTGCGTATGGCATGGGGATCACTGCAGAAATTGTTGGTAAGCGTTGGAAAATATCCCGAGAAGCACAAGATGAATTTGCTATAGAAAGTCATAGACGAGCCATTTCAGCGCAAAAAAGAGGTGATTTTCGAGATGAAATAAGCCCAATTGAAATTGTAATCCGACAAGCCGATTTAAAAACATCTGAAGTCATCACGAAGACAAAGCTCATTACGGATGATGAAGGCCCTCGTGCTGAGACTTCTTATGAAGCCATTTCACGTTTAAAGCCTGTTTTTGCAGCAGGAGGAGGCGTCACAGCTGGTAATAGCTCGCAAATGAGTGATGGCGCAGGTATTGCATTACTGGCTTCAGAGAGTGCTTTAAAGCAATATCATTTACAACCCATGGGTCGGCTCTTAAGTTACGCTGTTGTTGGTGTTCCTCCTGAAATCATGGGTATTGGACCGGCATTTGCTATTCCTATGGCTTTAAAAAAGGCAGGATTAACCCTTGATCAATTGGATTGGATAGAACTCAATGAAGCTTTTGCCGCACAAGCATTAGCTGTTATGAAAGAGCTTCATTTACCAGAAGAGAAAGTTAATCCTTTAGGTGGTGCTATTGCTTTAGGCCATCCCTTAGGAGCAACAGGGACCATTCGAGTTGCAACCTTGTTACATGGATTAAGGCGCACCAAAGGCCGTTATGGAATGGTCACCATGTGTATCGGTACAGGGATGGGTGCCGCAGCTATTTTTGAATCACTTTAGGGAATGAAAGTATGCAATTTTTGAGTAAGTTTATAGGCATTGTTATCACTTTGACTATATCGGTCGTACAGGCGGCATCGCAAGTGGATGCACTACATCTTGACTGGATAGATAAGTCCAATGCCACAGAGAAAAATTTTTATGCTTATGCCAATGGGACTTGGTTAAAACAAAACCCTATTCCGCCACAATACTCTTCTTGGGGAACCTTTTCGATTCTTCATGAAAGTGTAGAAAAAAAAGTCCAAGCTTTGATTATTAATGCCTCAAAAGACACCAAGGCTAAGCCAGGTAGCATCCAGCAAAAAGTAGGTGATTTTTATTATAGTGGTATGAATGAAAAGGCAATCAATCAATTAGGGATTACGCCACTTTTTTCAGATTTTATCAAGATTGATGTCATTAAAAATAGACAAGATTTAGAAGATCTGATGATTTATCTTCAACAAATAGGTGTAGATATTGGTTTTAATTTTGGCAGTATGCAGGACTTTAAAAAAAGCGATGAAATGATAGGAGCCTTAGGTCAAGGAGGGCTTGGTCTACCGGATAGAGACTATTATTTAAATGACAACGACAAATTTAAAAAAATACGCAGTGCTTATGTAGCCCACATCGCTAAAATGCTTATATTGCTGGGCGATACACCTCAAGATTCTGCTAAAGAAGCAAACACTGTCATGAATATTGAAACCATGATGGCAAAGGCATCAATGAGTCAAATAGAACAACGTGATCCTCAAGCCATCTACCATATCATGACAGTAAGTAATTTAGATAAGCTGACAGAGAATTTTTCTTGGACGCATTACTTGCAAGCCATAGGACATCCTGAGATCAAACACCTCAATTTAGCGATGCCTGACTTTTTTAAAACATTCAATCAACTTCTCCAAACCATTCCTATCTCCGACTGGAAAACATACCTCAGGTGGCACTTGATTGATAGCTTCGCACCTTTTTTATCTAAGCCATTCGTACAACAAAATTTTCAAATGGTATCTGTGTTAACTGGGTCTAAGAAGCTCTTACCTCGTTGGCAAAGAGTTGTGAATACAGAGGAGGGTGCTCTTGGGTTTGCCATTGGACAATTATATGTGGATAAGTATTTTCCACCTAGCTCCAAACAACAGGTGCTGGAGATCCTTGCCAATATTCGTAAAGAATTGGCTCGTGACTTAAAAACACTGAGTTGGATGACACCCAAAACACGTGAGGCTGCTTTAAAAAAATTGGCACTCATAGAAGAGCGTGTTGGATACCCTAAAAAATGGTGGGATTACACAGCGTTAGTCATTGATCGAGGACCTTATGTTTTAAATATTAAACGAGCGAATCAGTTTTTATTCAAAAGAGATTTAAATAAAATTGGAAAACCCATTGATAGAAGCGAATGGGCAATGACGCCGCAAACGATCAATGCTTATTATGATCCCTCAATGAATAATATCAATATTCCTGCAGGGATATTACAGGCACCATTTTTTGATCCCAATGCACCAGAGGCAATTAATTATGGGTCGATAGGTTTCGTCATAGGACACGAAATCACGCATGGGTTTGATGATCAGGGTGCAAAATTTAATGGCCACGGCAATTTAGAAAACTGGTGGACTGCACAGGATTTAAAGAAATTTCAAGCAGCAACAAACTGTTTGGTACAGCAGTTTTCACAATATACGGTCGATAAAGATATGCATGTACAGGGCAAATTGGTTGTTGGAGAAGCAACGGCAGACTTAGGCGGATTGATATTGGCTTATCGCGCTTTTCATGATTCTAAAGCTTATCAATCTGCTAAAACCATTGATGGATTCACTCCTGACCAACAATTCTTCCTAGGCGTGGCTCACGTTTGGGCAACCAATATGCGTCTTGAGCAAATGCGAAATCAAGTCACGATTGATCCTCATCCACCAGCAAAATATCGAGTCAACGGCACACTCGCTAATATGCCTCAGTTTCAAAAAGCATTTAATATTCCAGCTAATAGCCCAATGGTGAATGTTAAGCGGTGTGTGATTTGGTAATGATATGGCAAGTATCTAATACGATCTCAAGCTCGCCCACGGACTCGGGATAGTATTAGATCAGGATTTGTCTAAACTCCAGGATTCTTAATACAATTATTTCTTTGAAAACATATTTTTGTTGCAATTAGTCTCATTTGGTGTAAAATATCATCAATTATGAAACAAAAAATACCTTACCTTTTTTTTATTGTAGTTCTTGTAGGGCTGAGCTTTTTCTTATGGAAGCCCAAGCCGCATATGCTTAGCTTTAGAAAAGCAAACTTTGAAGAATTACCTGGTTGGAATACAGCTGATACCACGGATTCTCTACTAGCATTCAAAATATCATGTCGAGCTTTTCTACGGCAAGATCCCAATAAACCGGTCGGAAGTGAGTTTGTTCCTTTAGAGGCCAAAGATTGGCATCCTGCCTGTAATGAAGCACTAAAGTTAACCAAGGCTTCTGATCTTGATAGCAAGGCATTTTTTCAAAAATGGTTTGTACCTGTTGAATTTTATAATGAAAAACCGCTTGATGGATTATTTACTGGTTATTATATGCCCTTGGTAAAGGGCAGTCTAAAAAAAACCAAAGAATTTAGTGTTCCATTATACGATGTACCTAATAATTTACTGACCATTCATTTGATTCATTTTGATCCTAAATTAAAAAATAGAACCATTATTGGCCGAGTAAAGGGTCATCAAGTTGTTCCGTTTTATACCAGAAAAGAAATCAATCAAGGTGCTATCAAAAAAGCCGCTCCTGTTATCGCTTGGATTAACAGTCCGATAGATAGATCATATTTAGAAATTCAAGGTTCAGGGATGATACACCTCGCTGATGGCCGAGATCTTGCCATTAATTATTCGGGTGAAAATGGAGCCCCTTATACGTCAATTGCCAAAGTATTAATAGACAAAGGAGTTATGACCCGAGATAATGCTTCCATGCAACATATTCGTCATTATCTAGAAGCACATCCCGCAGAAATCAATCCCGTATTAAACAAAAATAAATCCTTTGTATTTTTTAGTGTGCTGCCGAAACAATCAGCACTTGGTTCACAAGGAGTTGCGTTAACACCTGGCTATTCTTTGGCAATTGATAGAAAATGGATTCCTATGGGTACACCTATTTGGTTAAATACCACACAGCCCGCAAAGACAGCAGATGAAAAAAAAATCTTACAGCGGCTGATGATTGCACAAGATACTGGTGGTGCTATCAAAGGTATGGTTCGCGGTGATATCTATTGGGGAGCAGGGGATCAAGCCACAGCAGTAGCTGGAAGAATGAAAAATCAAGGACACTATTGGTTATTATTACCCAATCATGTGTTATCAAGGATTCAAGATAAATTGATTTAGAAATGATTAGGAGCGATCATGAAAAAGGAAAAGCACACCACGGATAATCAATATTTTCTAGTATGTGATGTTCTAAATCCAGATCAATCACTATATCACTCCTATCTTGTCCATTTTGATATGGTCAGTGGCAATGTAACGGTCAATTACCCAACTGAAGAATTTACGATGAAATGCAATAGTCTAGAGGGTAAGACCGTAAAAGAATGGGTCATGGAAACCCTGTGAGATCGTGAAAAAAATGATCCCATCACCATAGCATTTATTAAAAATAATGGAGAAACACCGTTAAGCTCCATATTTTTATCCCGTTTTGAAAGAAACCAAATCAGAAGTGATTTAGGGATGAGTTTAAAAAAGTAGGTTTTGTTGAAGAAGGTATAATCAATATTGATAGAAAATGCTTTATTCGATTTCGACTTAAGATCCCCAAAACAGACAGAAAATAGTTTAGCTCGAGTTTAGCCATTTTTCCCTAATCCGTTCGCCCTGAGGAGCGTGCGTAGCACGCGTCTCGAAGGGCTTTCTAAGCAGCTAAAGTGAGCTGATAG
>JAKBCM010000060.1 GCA_021807845.1 Pseudomonadota bacterium | reverse complement strand
TCACAGTCGCTAGGCTGAGATGAAATGGGTTGATTTTAGAGGACCGTAGCGCAGCATACAGAGGAGTATGTGAGCAACGGACCGCAGAAAATCAACCCATTTCGGCCAGCCTAGTAGACTGTGAAGACAGGTTCTTAACGATTGTTTGCCTCTAAAATGAGAATTGTTGTCGAAATATTGAGGCTTTGTCCAATTTGATATAAAGTCATGACTGCTTACGTGTCCAACCTGAGCATTTATGGAAATTCTTTGCTTTTTTGCAGGGACTGCTTTTTTTTATTTTAAAAGTAGTTATGCCTTATGCCTATTAGGCGCTATCTTTTTTTTCAGACCCAAAGCGATTTATTGTTTCTCGTTTCTCGCGGCCATTGTCTTATGCATATGCCATGAATGGTTCATCAGTGACCAAGGAATGCCAAACACTTCACTCATCCAAAATGCAACGCTTAAAGGTTATATCACGTCGATTCCTGCACAGTCTCCAACCAGAACTCAATTCCAACTTTTAGCCCTTCGTCTGAATGATCACAACGTAAATACCAACATCCTACTATCTTGTTACACACATTGCCCATTGCTCCATAGTGGTCAGTATGTATCCATCGTCGCTAAAGTCAAAAAGCCCATTAATCTAAGTAACCCTGGGGGATTTGATTATGTTCGCTTATTATCCTCTCGGCATATTCACTGGATAGGCACTATCAAAAGTATCCAACCTCTCTCTCTTAAAACCCATCATTTTCCTTTACTACAACTTCGTGAATACCTAGCATCTCGTTTGGAATCACTCGTTCCAAATGAAGCGCTTTTAGGTGTTTTTCAAGCGTTAACCTTAGGCTTAACCCATCATATTGATAAAGAAGAATGGGATCTCTTTCGTCGAACCGGCACCACCCATCTGATTGATATCTCAGGTGAGCATATCGCCTTAATTGCTGGACTCAGCTATTGGTTATTTAAATGGCTTTGGAGCCGTCTTCGACAGGTTTGCTTATCCTATCCCGCACAAAAAATAGGAACATTGGCTGCTATTTGCATCTCCTTTGCTTATGCTTTAATTGCTGGATTTTCAGTCCCGACCCAACGTTCGTTTTTTGCGTGCTCATTGCTATTGCTGCACTATTTTCTACCTCAACGAATGAGCACATGGCAATCTTGGCGTTATGCCTTGTTCGTGGTTCTTTTGCTAGAACCTCACTCTGTATTTATGCTTGGATTTTACTTTTCATTTATTGCTGTTGGCATTTTAATCATCATTAACCAGAGATTTAAAGTCCATGGGATCAGAAAAATGCTGTCCATGCAATTCGCATGCATGTTTGGATTAATGCCATTATCGCTCTATTGGTTTTCCTATGGTTCATTAGATGGCCTCATCGCAAATCTTATAGCCATTCCTTGGGTTAGTTTTCTTATTGTGCCAGAAGCACTCCTCATTGCATTTCTAAGTCCTTGGTTTGTTATCCCAGGGAGTGTGTTTTTACTCAAATGTTCTATCACGGGTTTGCTTAACTGCCTCAGATGGTTTGATTCATTCGCGCTTTTTCACTTTAATTTGACCTATGTTACTGCGATTGCACCCCTTGCTTTCATGCTTGCTATGGCATTACTCGTTTCATTACCCATCAAAAGATTTCTCTTTTGTCATGGTTTAATCATCATCGCATCCTTTTTTCCCTACTATGACAACATTAAAAATGGCGATGCCCAAATAGATGTGTTAGACGTGGGACAAGGATTAGCTATTGTGGTCAGAACAGCCAAACACGTGCTTTTATATGATACGGGCATGAAATTATATCAAGGAAATGATATGGGCAAGCTCGTCATTATCCCATATCTCAACAAACTTCAAATTAATCATATTGATACAATCATCATCAGCCATCCCGATCTTGACCATCGTGGAGGGCTCTTATCTCTTGAAGAAAGATATCACAACTTTGAACTGATTGTGGATGATCCCACTTATTATCAACACGGCGTCTCTTGTCATCAGCATCCCACTTGGCACTGGGATGATGTTTTGTTTCGTTTTTTTCCAATAGAATACCCTATAGGCTCTAAGAATAATCATTCATGTATCTTACAAGTAAGCAATCGTCACGGAAAAATACTATTCACTGGCGACATAGAAAAAGTAGCCGAACAATATCTAATCAAACAATATGGTCACCAATTAGAATCCACTGCTCTTCTGGTCCCACACCATGGCAGTAACTCATCCTCTTCAGAACGCTTCATTGGGCAGGTGCTGCCAAGATACGCCATCGTCTCGTATGGTTTTGATAATCGCTATCACTTCCCACACAACAAAGCCATGACCACCTATCGCACCCGTCAAATTCCCGTTTTGAACACAGTAGAGTGTGGCATGGTGAGTCTTCACCTAAAAGCAAATCAGTTCACAGTGAGTTGTTATCGTAACCAGTTACAAAAGCGTTTTTTCGAGAGGCAATGAAAAACGAAAAGCAGCGCCTCCTGATTCCAGATTTTCGACCCAAATTATCCCACCATGCGCTAAGATGATTTTATGACAAATGGCTAAACCTAATCCCAGCCCTCGCACAGTCGTCAACTGTTTTCCACGGTAAAACTTTTCAAAAAGCTTCTCTTTTTCTTCAAGAGGCACCCCAGGTCCTGTGTCTTCAACACTCACCACGACTTTTTGATGTTCAAGATGAGCGGTTATGGTGATAGGTGATTTTGGAGGTGTAAATTTGACAGCATTATCGATCAAATTGATGAAAACTTCGTGGATAAGTCCCTTATGTAAGGGGATCATGGGTAAATCGGCAGGTAAATTAATGTAAACGGGTCTTTCTTTGAGGGCTGTCTTCGAAATATTGACCACGAAGTTGATAATTGATTTTAAAGAGACTGATTTTTTTTTGACGTTGATTTCTTTATATTCAAGTTGAATGATGCGAAAAATATTGTTGTTGAGCTGACTGAGTTTGTCCATTTCATAATCAATTTTGACCCCTAAGGCTTTGATATGATCATCATTCATGTCACGTAATTCACTCGCAGCACCCAAAATGGTTTTTAATGGCATGTTTAAATCATTAGATATGGCTTCTAACAATGAAATTCGGGCACGTTCCGTTTTCATTTTCAATTCTCTTTTTTTATTCTTTTCATGAATCCTATCTACTTCTAGTGCAAGGGTGACTTGATTGACGCATGCTCCCAATAATTCCATTTGTTCAGGCGTCAAAAGCTCAGGAGTTCTTGGTTCAATTCTAAGTACCCCTATTGATCCTTCTGCAGTCAATAATGGTAAATAGAGTGCTTTTGAGAAAGATAAAGTATCTGTCCCAAGACCTGCGGGTTGACCCATTTCATAAACCCACTCCGCTATGCTCAATTCTTTGGTGTCTATAAACTGGTTATTGGGGTAACTAAATTGAATGTCCAAATGTCCTTTTTGATAAGATAAAGCAATGACATCACAATGAAATGCATCCCCAATGTAGCTAGAGCCTAATTCTATGAGCTTTTCAACCCCTCGTGTTTTGGTCAGTTGTCGACTTAAAATATATAAGGATGTCGTTTGATCTTGAATCATCCTAGCAGACGCTGCCTGTCGACGAGTCAAAATAGTGAGATAACTGATAACGATTGAAATGGATAACATCACCGTCAAACTGATCATGTGCTGAACATCTAAGCCCGAAAAACTATAAAAAGGAGATACAAAGAAAAAATCATACAGAAGCACGCTCAATGCAGACGAAAAAATAGACAACCCAATTTGTCCAAATCTTGCAATAATCACCAAACATAACAAATAAGCCATCATCATGTTTTTCCCAAAAAGAAAGGGGAAAATAATGATATTGAATAAAGTCCCGATGGTGAGTACACCAAGAGTGACTCCAAATGATTTCCAAGGCTTAGATGGCGTGCTGGTTTTTTTAGATTCAACCACTCTATCTGCTTCCCCAGTCATAATGTATACATCAATATCGCCACTATGACGCACAATCTCATCTGCCAGATTTCTCTTAAAAAAGCCCCGCCAGCGGGTGACAATCTGCTTTCTTATCATAATTTGAGTGACATTCTGTTCGTGAGCAAATGCCACTATCTCTTTCACGATATCAAAACCTGTTAACACATGAATGGCAGCACCTAATTGTTCCGCTAAGCGTAAATTCTGAATCGCACTATTTCTACTTTCAGTAGCGTGTTGACTTTGAGGCGTATCGACATAGATAGCAATCCATTCGGCCTGTAAGGAGGTCACCATGCGCTTAGCAGCCCGTATTAATTTCAAAGAGTCGCTTCTTGGTCCCACACAAACAAGGATCTTGTCTTTTGTAGCCCAAATTTGCTTGATCCCTTCACTCTGCCTATACAGTAAAACATCCGTGCCAACCCTCTCAGCTGTGGTACGCAAAGCCAATTCGCGTAAAGCAATTAAATTTCCCTTACGAAAAAAGTGTTCCGTGGCAAGAGCGGCTTGTTCGGGAATATATATTTTGCCATCCGTTAGGCGCTTTAATAAATCTTCTGGAGGTAAATCAACCACCTCAATGGTATTGGCCAATTCAATCATAGAATCAGGGACCGTTTCATAAATGGGTGCCTGGATGATTTGTGCAACATCATCTTTTAAACTTTCAATATGTTGCACATTCAAGGTTGTGTATACATCAATACCGCGGTCTAAAAACTCTTTGATGTCTTGCCAACGTTTTGAGTGTCTGAGCCCAGGAACATTGGTATGAGCCATTTCATCGATCAGAATCAACCCAGGATTTCTTTTTAAAGCCGCATCGAGAGAAAACTCTTGGCATATCTTACCTCGGTATTCAATTTCTTGGCGTGGGATGATTTCAAATTTGGTTAATACGGATTCAATATCTTGACGACCATGGGACTCAGCAATACCAATCACCACATCAAACCCTTGTGAGCGTTTTTCAAGTGCATCATGAAGCATGGTATAGGTCTTACCTACACCAGGCGCCGCTCCTAAGTAAATCTTAAGCTTGCCACGTTCTTCAAGACGCGCCTCTTCTTCACTGCGCTGCAAGATCTGGTCAGGAGTTAAACGAGAGCCTTTCATTTCAATTGATCCAAAGCAAGATTTAACTCTAAAACATTGACTCGAGCTTCACCCAATAACCCAAAGGTTCGATTTTGAATATGATTTTCTATGATTTCCTCAACAAGACTTTTTGGAATATGGCGCGCATCTGCTATTCGTGCTGCTTGGTAGAAAGCTGCCATTGGACTAATATCAGGATCAAGACCACTGCCTGATGCAGTGACCAAATCAACTGGAATCTCTTCGAAATCATGTGGATATCTTTGTAAAAGAGCAATCCTCTCTTTGACTGTTGCTAAAAAGTCTGGATTACTTGGACCACTATTAGAACCCGATGATGACGCGCCATTATAAGGAAAAGGTTTGGTCATAGACGGACGCCCCCAAAAATAGGTGGGTGAAGTGAAATATTGGCCAATGAATTTAGAACCTATCCAAGTATGATTACTTTCTATAAGACTGCCATTTGCTTGGCTTGGGAAAAAATGTTGCGCCAATCCGGTCATCGCTAATGGATAAATGAACCCTGTCAAAATAGTCAATAAAATGAGTAAGACCAACGCTGTTTTGATTTGCTTGATTGCTTCTATTAGCATTCTAGCTCCATTTTATGAGCATTAAGAGGAGATCAATGATCTTAATTCCAATGAAGGGAACGATTAATCCACCGACACCATACATAAAAACGTTATTTCGCAATAGTTTTTGAGCTTCAACATGCTGATATCTAACCCCACGCAAAGCTAGGGGGATCAGAAATACAATGATAATGGCATTAAATATTACCGCAGATAATACTGCACTCTTTGGTGTGGAAAGATGCATAATATTTAATGCTTGTAATGCGGGATAAGTAGGTGAAAAGGCGGCTGGCAAAATGGCAAAATACTTTGCAATATCATTCGCAATACTAAACGTGGTGAGCGACCCTCGAGTCATCAGCAATTGTTTGCCAATTTCGACCACTTCAATTAATTTTGTGGGATTCGAATCTAAATCAATTAAATTTCCTGCTTCCTTTGCAGCTTGAGTACCTGTGTTCATAGCCACGGCAACATCCGCTTGAGCAAGAGCTGGCGCATCATTGGTACCATCTCCAGCCATAGCGACCAAATGACCTTTTGCTTGTAACCCCCTGATGATTTTTAGTTTTTCCTCAGGTTTAGCATTGGCAAAAAAATCATCAACTCCAGCTTCTGCAGCAATTGCTGCTGCAGTTAATGGATTATCACCTGTCACCATGATGGTTTTAATCCCCATACGACGCAATTCAGCAAAACGTTCTTTGATGCCCCCTTTGATGATATCTTTCAGATGGATAACCCCCATTACTCTTTTTTCTTCACTCACCACTAGAGCCGTTCCACCCTTTCGAGAAATAGTTTCCACACTCAGTTGTACATCTTTTGGAAAGCTACCACCGATCTCTTTGATATACTCTTCTATCGCTAATGCCGCCCCCTTTCGAATTTGTCGACCAGGCAAATTTGCCCCACTCATTCGTGTTTCAGCTGTAAATGGAATAAACGTGGCTTGTATTTGAGCCAACTCACGCCCACGAAGACCATAGTTTTTAGCAAGCACAACAATACTTCTTCCTTCCGGCGTCTCATCAGCAAGTGAGGCAAGCTGAGCAGCATCAGCCAATTCTTCTATACTGACTCCTAGGGCTGGAATAAACTCTATAGCTTCACGGTTTCCTAATGTAATGGTCCCTGTTTTATCTAACAATAAAACATCCACATCCCCGGCAGCCTCTACAGCATGCCCAGACATAGCTATCACATTGGCTTGAACCATCCTATCCATGCCCGCA
This sequence comes from Pseudomonadota bacterium, assembly GCA_021807845.1. The sequence goes on along the minus strand of JAKBCM010000060.1, from coordinate 904 downwards.
ATTCCAATTGCTGATAACAATCCACCAATGGTTGTTGGGGCTAAACAGACAAACAGTGCGACCAAAACAGTAATGGTAACCACACGACCTTCGTGGGTTTCTGTGACCGCGTAAATAGAAAAAGGTAGTAAAGTGGCACATACCAATAGAAAAATAATGGTTAATGCTGCAAGCAGGATAGTTAAGGCTAATTCATTGGGTGTTTTTTGACGCTTTGCACCTTCTACTAAAGAAATCATATGATCTAAAAAAGTTTCGCCTGGATTAGAAGTAATTCGTATCATCAACCAATCCGAAATCACTTGCGTACCTCCAGTGACCGCACTCCTATCCCCGCCACTTTCACGAATCACAGGCGCACTTTCTCCAGTCACTGCACTTTCATTGACTGAGGCAATCCCCTCAATCACTTCCCCATCACTGGGTACGAAATCACCCGCTTCCACCAATACAATATCACCCGCATGAAGCATATCTGATTGGATAAGGGTTATTTTGGCGTCTTTGCTTGGTTTTGCGAGTTTTTTTGCCTGGATCTCTCTTCTTGCTTTTCGTAAGGCCTGCGCTTGAGCTTTGCCTCTCCCTTCCGCCATGCTTTCGGCAAAATTGGCAAAAAACAAAGTAAACCATAGCCACAATGAAATGACGACAATAAAGTCGGCTGCGGCTTCACCTTGACCAATGAGCGCTTGAATAAACAAGCAAGTCGTCAAGATTGAACCCACATACACTGTAAACATCACAGGGTTACGGATCTGATGATGAGGGACTAATTTAAAAAGTGAATCGCGAAGCGCGATTTTAATAATATGAACATCCCATAATGATTGTAGATTGGTTCTAATTCCCATGGTATCCCCAAAGCGTAAGCTGCTCCACGATTGGTCCCAAAGCTAATGCTGGT
>JAKBCM010000059.1 GCA_021807845.1 Pseudomonadota bacterium | reverse complement strand
TCCCCCCAAAAACCTAGGCCAGCCATAAATACTCCTCAATCATAATTCGCTATCATGTTAAGCTTAACAAACTTACACTTAACAAAACCTTAAAATGGGCAGATTTTTCGTTTTATTTACATTATTCTGAAAAAAAGCAGTCCCTACAACGAGAGACTCTGATGAGATCGAGATGAAGCCGTTACCATTAATCATACATGAGCTCATCAAGAGGTGTATAATCTCGGCTGGGTCCTCCTTGAATCAACTCATTCAATACATCCGTCATACACAGCAAACGTAATACATTAGGGGTGACCGCATCAAATATGACACGAGTACCTAATAGCGCTTTTTCCGCTTCGTCGAATGAGACTCCCAAACCATACCCCAAACACAAGGAACATAATTGATCAGCCCTGCGAGCAATGGCAGGTAATAATCCTGTATCAGAAAACACTTCTTCAAAACTAACAAATCGGTCGTTCAAATAAAATTTTGCATTCATTCCTGTTGCAATTAACGACATGCTTTTAGAGATATCTATAGACATTCAACGCCACCATGGTTGTGAAGATTTTATAGGACCAGCCAAGAAACTCCTTAACCAACGCAAAAAAACCGGCACGGTAAATCCATAATGCTCAATAATTCCAAAAAATATGGCTGAGACTAAAACCAAAGCACCCGTCCAAATTCGGATATGCATCAAAAAAAGGAAAATAGGAAATGCAGCTCGCGCATCAACTACAAAAAACCTAGCGCTACGCGCGGAATCGCGCCAATGTGCAGTTACGGAAAACCCTCCAGCCATACCAAACTCCCTAGGTATGATATATTCATTAAAAGTATATCGTGCGATATTAACTAAAACAACTCAATATGGTGAAGACGATTCAGTTACTTTAAGGGAGTATTGTCTTGTTTACTCTGTGGACCAAGACATAAATTCAACACGTCTTGCATGGAAGGAGCGGGGGTGAATTGATGCTGTTTTTCACCAAGTTCCCCAGAAATGGTTTCAACACTGTTGTCACTTGTGTTTCCATTGTCTTTATTGGGTTTCATGATTCGTAACATATTTGTTGTACTAGCAGTCATCATTTTTCACCAATGCTTACACATACTCTATATGATACAAAAAAAAAATTAAGGTTTTATTAAGAAAATCGAATGGCATCTGTTCTTAACCATTGGCTTAGCAAATCAATCCATGGATGATCCGTTGGAATAAGCTTATTATTTAGTGATTTTACGCTTCTTATCCCTTGCAATGCGTTGGTGATAAATATCGCTTCGGCGTGTTCCAATGTGGTTTTATCGATCGATTCTTCTCGACACGATATTTTGTTTAATAAAGCGATGGAAAGTATTCGCTCCCGGATAATGCCAGGCAAGACGCCATCTGAAAGCTTAGGGGTGAGTAGTTCATTTTGTTTGATCATGAATAGATTAGCTATTGTCGTTTCTGTTGCATGATGTAGGGTATTGAAAAACAAGACATCGTCTTTTGCCTCTTTCACTGCTTCTCGACGAGCTAAAATAGATTCCAAATAATTGACGGATTTGTGCTGATAAGTAGGGTTTTTTGCATCTCTGAGCCAGTCAGCATATGCTAATTTTATCGGCTCTTCTAATGTGGTAAACGTGAATGCATCAAAAGCAAGTAACGATGTCAAACCATGAGCCAGAAGTCCACGAGGAGCTAACCCACCACTTAAAATAACTTTTATCCCCCCATTTTGAATACCACCGTCTATCAAACAAAGAGCAAGTTGCTCATGCCATGTTTCTAAAGACATCGTGAAAGGAATACCTAATGCAGAGGCAGATTGACGCATACGCTGCCAATGGAGTTCTGAATAACAAGGTCTTTGATGTTCAACGCGGATGGTTTCAAATAACCCTTCACCCAAAAAAATTCTATCTTTTATGCTGATTGATGCATGTTTTCCAATCGTTAGAATATGGGTAGGCATATTTAGTGTATCAGCTAATAATCAAGAAAATCTTCCAGTTCATCACGTAGTCTTTTCTCATCTAGTAAATTTTCCAGCCGTCTACGAGCATCAGAAGCTGGGCGTTGGCGATTATCTACAATCAGATCCTTTTCTTCAATCACTTCGTCTTCAGTGATGATTGTTTTTTCATCCTCATCATCAAAAAGTTCACTCATGCGACCCTCACAAGTTAGCTATGGACTCTATTCCAAATATACCCAAAACCGCTGTCTTAAGGTAGGATGGCTATATACTCAAAATCTTTGGAAATACTAATTTTGGACTATCGCTTTTTGCGTCTGTCACGCTGAAAAGATTCGCTATAGAGTAGACTATGACTCATCCTTTCCAGCGCGACAGCTATAAAATCGAGTCGTCCAAAACTTAGCATTTCCAAAGATTTTGGGTATATACCTTATTTTTTACCATTTTCAAAGAACTTTTTTCAACTTTTTTCTACTTCATAGTAGAGGTATACTGCTTTTTTCTGGATCATGATATTTTTTTATGGCTGATCGATTCAAGCAAGCATTAAGACACACCTACCAACAGATTCGTCAATCTCTTTCTCCAACATACCAAAGTCAGAGCTCTTTGCAAATTTGCAAACAAATCAGCAAATTAGACTGTTATCGTTATGCAAAACGCATTGCTCTTTATCAAGCCGTCAATGGAGAAGTTGACTTAGAAAAAATCTGGATCTCTGCTCCTTTACAAGGAAAATATTGCTATTTTCCCGCACTGAATGACGATAAAACATTATCCTTTCTTCCTGCAACACCGTCCTCTCGATTTTGTAAAAATCGTTATGGGATCTTAGAACCTGACGTCAGTCGAGAAGAGGCTATCCTGCCCTCTTTGCTCGATGTCATGTTTATCCCTCTTGTTTCTTTTGACTCCAGTGGGACACGACTTGGGATGGGTGCAGGATATTATGATAGAACACTTGCTCTATCTCGTGCTTCCGTATTGATAGGGGTGGCTTTCGAATTCCAACATCAAACCTTTATAGAAAAACAACATTGGGATATCCCTATGAACTTAGTGATTACAGAAAGCACTGTCTATTCTTGCAATGGAGCTTAAAAATGACACAATACTGGCTAATGAAATCTGAACCAACCTGTTTTAGCATTGATGATCTCTATCAAAGACCAAATAAGACGGCGCCATGGGATGGGGTGCGCAATTATCAAGCACGAAATTTCATGAAAAATGACATGAAGGTAGGAGATAGGGCTTTTTTTTATCATTCCAGTTGCACCCCTCCAGGTATCGTAGGCATCATAGAAATTGTCAGTGAAGCTTACCCGGATTACACCGCTTTTGACCCAACGAGCCAACATCCTGATCCCAAAAGTACGCCGGAACATCCAAGATGGTTTATGGTTGATGTGCGCTTTAAAACAAAGCTTTCGAGCATGATCCCTTTAGAGCAACTGAGGCTATATAAAGAATTAGAGAACTTAGCGCTTCTCCGTAGAGGCAATCGGCTCTCAATTATGCCTGTCAGCACAGAAGAGTGGGAGTTTATTAATCAGCTCGGCTATTAAGGCCTGTCGACAGACCCTAGCTCAATGCATCAGCACCCACTTCCCCAGTGCGCACTCTTACGACTTGTTGTAAGTCATAGACAAATATTTTTCCATCTCCAATTTTTCCTGTGTATGCAGCTTTGCATATGGCATCTATTGCCACTTCAACCATATTATCTGGCAAAGCCAATTCAATTTTTATCTTAGGTAAGAAATCAACAACATACTCTGCTCCTCTATAAAGCTCTGTATGACCTTTTTGCCGACCAAACCCTCGGGTTTCAGAAATGGTAATGCCTGGTATTCCTATTTCTATCAAAGCTTCATGAACATCATCCAATTTAAATGGCTTGATGATCGCAATAATCATTTTCATCTTCATACCCTTTAACCTAAACATAGCTGTTCATGCTATGTTTTGTTAGACTTTCAATCATCCACCATCATCTTCAGGAGTAAGATCATGTTTGACCCTAAACAATTCGAAGACTTAGCCAAAAAACTATACTCTGCTTTGCCCACCAGTCTACAAAATTTTGAAAATGAAATTCAACTAAAATTCAAAGAGATATTACAATCTGCTTTCACTCATATGGATTTGGTGACGCGAGAAGAGTTTGATGTCCAAACCAAAGTACTTGCTCGCACGAGAGAAAAAGTCGATGCTTTGCAAACACAAGTCCAAGATTTGATTGATAAGCAATAAGGGTATCTGGGGTTTGGTGATCATTGCTCTATAACGCCCAAGTGACGTCACCACAATTTATTCCTGAGCGTTCCTCACGAAATTAACCCCCATACGTTCCGCACATAAAGCGTAGACGGTATGTGAATGGTCAACACCCCTATTCTTTGATCCATTTTTTACAAGCAAGAATCCCTTGAATATCAGCCAGTGTTTTTACAATATGGATTAGCTTTTTGGGTTTATCAAGTAATGCTTGTAGTGGAGAAGCAAGCGGGGTTTTTACTTGAATTAATGGATCAATAATCCCTTCAAATTTACAAGGATCTGCTGTGGATACAATGATCCAAGGCTTTTCTGTGAGCTGCTGTCTTGCAAAAAATGCTGTGGCTGTATGTGGACAAATGATGATTTTTTCCTGTTCATAAACAGATTTAATCGTATTTCTGATCTCATCATCACTCACACTGAATGCCCGAACATGGCTCTTCATTGAGTCAAAAGTATCAAATAAACCCAAAAGACGCTCTAAATTACTTGGATTTCCAACATCCATAGCATTAGCCAATGTTGGTATCGCTTGACTGGGGTGATATTTTCCTGTGTGTAAATAATTGGGGATGACTTGATTCGCATTGGTTGCAAGCACGATTTCTCGTATCGGAAAACCCATCAATTGAGCAATATAAGCAGCGACACCATTTCCAAGATTTCCAGTTGGAACAATATAACCTGGTGATGTTTTCTGCTGGTGATAAAATTGCACGCTGCTATAAGCATAATAACTGATTTGTGGCAACAAACGTCCTATGTTAATACTGTTTGCGCTGCACATATTCAATCTTTTTTGCCACCAACCGTCGTGAAAAGCTGTTTTTACCAATGTTTGACAATCATCAAAAGTACCATCCACGGCCAATGCAAGAACATTTTTATCCCAACATGTGATTTGATGCTCTTGTCTTTTTGAAATCTGTCCTTTTGGATATAAAATTACCACATTTACATTTGATTTCTGGTAAAAAGCACTAGCAACTGCTGATCCGGTATCGCCAGAAGTAGCAACTAAAATCGTTGTCATTTGTTTGTCTGAAAGTTCATTGAAACATTCTGCTAAAAACCGTGCACCAAAATCTTTAAACGACAAAGTAGGCCCATGAAAAAGCTCCAGCATAAAGGTATTTTGATTGACCGCATGAATGGGTAAAGGAAAAGTAAATGCATTTTGACACATGTTTGATAAACGCTTGTCTAAATCATCCTCTTTAAAAAAATAATGTAATAATCTGGCAGCAAATTCAGGATAACTGAATTCTCTACCAAACCCTGATAAGTCAGGTTTAGGAATAAACGCCGGGATAAATAACCCACCATCGTCAGCAAGCCCACAACGGATGGCTTCTGACAATGTTTTCTGTAAATTTCTATTTCTAGTGCTGATAAAATACATATCTACCTCTCATTTGATTTCTGTCACATGCGCACTTTTTCCGCCCATTGAAGTTATCCAGCAATCTGAGTCAATGCTTCTATGTTTCAAGGGTTCCTGCATTGCATCGCTAATGAATTGTGCGTCATTTCTGTCTTTTGCCCATGCAAATAAACTGGGACCTGAACCAGAAAATGAGACGCCTAAGGCCCCAGTTTGTAATGCCCTATCTTTGACTTCATAAAACCCCGGAACAAATGCCGCCCGTTGAGGCTCAATTAAGAGATCAACCAATGATTTTTTTAATAGATCCATATCACGTTCATACAGTGCTGCAATAAAAGCCGCCAAATGTCCTGATTGATTGATATAATCCTTTAGCGGCACTTGATCTTTGAGGATGCTTCTCGCTTGTTTGGTCGCAACATGGATATGAGGGTGGATGAGGACACAATAAAGTTCTGGAATAGGTAACTGTATAATACCCATAGGACGATGGGAGTGAATTAAAGTGAGCCCACCATACATGCATGGAACCACATTATCTGCATGCCCTTGCCCACTGGCCACTTCTTCTCCAACTAGCGCATATTGCACCAATTCATCAAGCGATAATGGGGGCATGAAAAAGGCATTTAAAGCCGTTAATGCCGCAACGGCAGATGCAGCAGAGCCTCCCATGCCAGAACTTAAAGGAATTCCTTTTTTAATGTGAATTGAAAATCCCACCTCCAATTTTAAGTCTTGACATACCTTTTGAACCACCACTGAAGCTGTGTTGATATTGGCATCAAAAGGTAAGGGCTCTACTGAGTCGATAGATAGAATCTTAATGGCTCTATCTTCTCGACGAGTCAAGGTCACCACATCACCCACCTCAGCAAAAGAAAACCCTAAAATATCAAAACCTACTGCCACATTCGCACAGGTAGCGGGTGCAAATGCTGTGACTGAACGAATGCTTGTATTGATTGCAATCATCATAGACTCCTTTAAGATAAAAATGACACCAAACGGAGTAAATCTGCAAAGATACCGCCCGCAGTCACTTCTGCTCCAGCACCTGGACCTTGAATAATAAGCGGTTGAACATGATATCGATTGGTATGAAAAATCAGCATATTATCGGTCCCTTTTAATCCAACAAATGGATGATTTTGCTGAAATGACTTGATGGCTACATGGATCGCTCCATCCTGATGAATCGCACCAACATAAGCAATTCGTTCATGATTCATTTTTGCTTCAGCAATGATCTTCTCCATGTGATGATCATATGCTGATAAGTGATTCATAAACTCATCAACAGAACAAGACCTTAGAGGCTCTGGCACTAAATTGTGTACTGCCACATCAGAAAGTGCCACGTCAAACCCTACTTCTCGAGCCAAACACACTAATTTACGCGCCACATCCATACCAGATAGATCTTCTCGTGGATCAGGCTCTGTAAAACCCTTTTCTCTTGCTTCCAATACAACTTCAGAAAATGTTCTATCTTTCGCCATCTCATTGAAAATATAGCTTAAAGTACCAGAAACAATACCTTCAATGCTGTGGATGACATCTCCTGTTTTAATCAGATCTTGCAGCGTATTGATTATGGGTAATCCTGCACAAACTGTTGCCTCATAGAGATAATGATTAGTTTGGCCTCGTGTGAATGATTTCAGTTTTTGGTAGTACTCCACATCACCCGCATTCGCATGCTTATTCGGAGTAATCACATGGATCCCTTTTTCCAAAAAATGAATATACTGTGTTGCAATATTGGGATTTGCAGTACAATCAATGATGACGGCGTGCGGAACATCATCCAGAAGAATATGTTTCGTAAAGGCTTGTAAATCCGATTGAATCGCTTTGTCTTGCATTTGTTTCTGCCAAGTTGATAAATCAATAGACTCATGAGAAAGCAACATATGGCTGCTATTCATGATCCCCCTGACCAACAAATTGACTTGATAAGTCACATTTAGTTGTTCCAATGCATTTTGAATTTGACTCAGTAAAACGCTGCCCACTTGTCCTGGTCCAATTAAACCAATGGAAATTGTTTTACAAGACAAATAAAACCCTGCATGAACAGCTTGCAACGCCTTATTCATGTCATGACCTTCTACAACCACTGAAATATTACGTTCAGAAGATCCTTGAGAAATAGCGCGAATATTGATATATGGCTTGGCA
>JAKBCM010000058.1 GCA_021807845.1 Pseudomonadota bacterium | reverse complement strand
AATTGTCTTGGACGGGCGATTTTAACCAAAACAAAAGAAATGCACAAGTAAAATATGCGATGAATATCAATATGCCCTACCGAGATGACTCAATCCTGCGATCTGGGATGATAAGACGCTCTACAAGATTGCCTTTAACCAAATGAACTTGGATGATCTCATCTAAATCATCAAATGATGCATAAGTGTACCAAACACCTTCAGGATACAAGACAATACAAGGTCCCAAATCACAACGACCCAAGCAACCTGACCGGCTCACCCGGATTTTCCCAGGACCATGAAGACCTAAAGCTTTGAGCTTTTTTTTCAAATATTCAAAAAAAACCTCACCGCCAGATTGAGCACAACAGCGCTTGCCTTCACTTTTTTGGTTGGTACAAATAAAAAGATGTTTCTCGTAATGGTTCAATGAATTACTGTTCTCTTGATTCAATCTTTGTTTTCAATTTTAGCCCTGGCTTAAAAGTAACCACTCGCCGAGCTGCCACAGGAATCTCTTCTCCAGTCTTAGGGTTTCTACCTGGACGCTGTAGTTTATCACGTAAGGTAAAGTTCCCAAAGCCAGATAATTTAACATGTTGCCCTTCTTCTAAAGCAAACCGTATCTCTTCAAAAAAAAGCTCCACCATCGTCTTAGCATCGGATTTCGTTAATTTTACTGCATCACACAAGGCATCTGCCAAAATTGCTTTACTTAATGCATTCACGATTTATTCCTTAAGTTATATGAGTCAAGACTCTGTGAATCAATTAGAGTATCTCATACAATGTATGATGGTAAACTCATCCATGGTTTTTTGAGTATAGCACCGAATTTAATAATTCTCATACCTCTGCATCAAGATGAGTATCTGCACGAAGGACAATGGCAAACTCATCAGCTAATTTGTGAAGAATGGAATCGATGAGCGTGTTTATCTCAGCATCAATCAAAGTTCGATGATCATCTTGCAATGTTAATGAGATGGCTAAACTTTTTTTCCCAGTCGGAATAGATTCACCTGTATACACATCAAACACATCAAACGCTTTCAACCAATCTGTGGTAATCACTTCACGAACTGCGGCTTCTATCTCCGCTGACGTGATTTTAAGGTCTACAAGAAGTGATAAATCGCGTCTGATTTGTGGATATTTTGAAATGTGTCGATAGCTGACGGGCTCTGCTTCGGTAAAGGGCAAAAGTAATAGCTCAAATACGATGACTTCTGTTGTCAAATCAAGTTCGTCCATAAACTGTGGGTGTAGCACCCCAATCCATCCAGCCTGTTTTTCACCCACCAAAATCCGTGCTGTTTTTCCAGGATGAAGTGCTTTATGTGTATCCGATACAAATTGAATATTTTTTACATTCAACAACTGAAATAAAGCTTCTAAATCGCCTTTCAAATCATAAAAATCATAAGCGCGGGTTGTGTCACTCCAATTTAAACTACCTTTTTCTCCCATTAATAACCCAGCAACAACTGCATGTTCTTGTAATCTATCTTCCTGTTTATCAAACACAACGCCTGATTCAAATAATCGAATAGCCTTTTGTTGTCTATTAGCATTATAAACCATAGAAGCGATTAACCCCGGCCACAAACTCACTCGCATCTCTGATAACTCTTCTGATATGGGATTTAATAACCGATACTTCGGCGTATCAGGATAAAAGGCTTGTTGTAAAGAGGGATCAACAAAACTATAACTGATGGTTTCGTGATACCCACGATGACACAAAAAGTCTGACATGTTACGAATGAGCTGTTCACAACGATTGATTTGACCTGCACAAATAGTTGCATCTAAAGAGGCTTCTTCGATGTTGTCATAACCATAGTGTCTGATGATTTCTTCAACCAAATCGACTTCAAGCGTCAGATCAAATCGATGAGGAGGAACCTCTACCAACCATTTATTGGGTTTACGAATCAGAGACATGCCCAAACTTTTTAAGATCTGCTCCATTCGCTCTTCAGCTATCAAAAGTCCAGTTATTTTTTTCACCTGCTCAGGATGAAATACGATAGTCTCATGTGATGGTAAGAAATGAGAGTTACTTTCCATAACGACCGGACCTACCTCACCCCCAACGATGGATTGCAATAACTGGGTTGCACGCTCTAAACCAATCATCTGTAAAGACGGATCAACACCTCGCTCAAAACGCTGTGAAGAATCACTGCTTAAACCATAAAATCGCGCAACTCCCGCAATCATTTTTGGATTAAAATAAGCGCTTTCAAGAAAAATGTCCGTAGTATGTTCTTGAACGGAGCTAGCCTCGCCCCCCATGACGCCTGCCATGGCTAAAGATTTGTGATCATCGGCTATGACCAATACCTTCTCATTTAACGTGACTTCTTGGCCATCTAACAGCACCAATGTCTCCTTTTCATGGGCAAACCGTACGTTGATTTGTCCATCTAAGGTTTGCAAATCAAACGCATGCATGGGTTGTCCCAGTTCGAGCATCACATAGTTGGTGACATCAACCACTGGATGAATGGCACGCAGCCCACTGCGACGAAGTCGTTCTTTCATCCAAAACGGGGTGAGCGCATGAGTATTTATGCCTCGAATGATTCGACCGCAATACTTAGGACAAGCCTCAGGTGCTTGAAGGGTGATTTTCATAGATTGGTCGATAACCGGTGGACTAATCTCTCTGGGCACTGTTTGTAATGGTAATTGATTGAGGGCTGCAATCTCTCTTGCCACGCCTAAGATACTAAAGCAATCAGCGCGATTTGGTGTTAAATCAATATCTAAAACGTGATCATCTAATTGTAAATAGTCACGAAGAGAAACACCGATAGGAGCATCTTCTGCCAGCTCCAAAATGCCTAACGCACTGTCTTCCATACCAAGTTCAGCTGTTGAACACAACATGCCTTTTGAGGTCTGTCCACGAATCACAGATTCCTTGATATGAATGCCCCCTGGTAAGCTTGCTCCGGGTAGCGCTAAAGCGACCATTAAGTTTGCTCGTACGTTTTGTGCACCACAAACCACAGGCACAAGCGTGCTAGCGCCCATATCGACTTCACACAACGTGAGTTTATCAGCTTCTGGATGGGGCATCGTTCGTACTACTTTGGCCACTACGACCTTTTGAAACTCACCTGCCACGGGATAGACACCATCGACCTCCAAACCTGCCATCGTCAACTCTTCTGCAAGTTGGGCTAGAGTTTTGGTCGGACGAACCCACTCACGTAACCATAATTCACTCACTTTCATCGAAATATCCTAAAACTGTTGCAAAAATGTCAAATCATTCTCAAACATCATGCGCAAATCATCGATTCCATAGTAAAGCATCGCTAATCTATCCAAACCCATTCCAAATGCCCAGCCCTGATATTCTTCGGGAGAAATATGCACGGCTTGCAGCACATTAGGATGAACCATGCCACATCCAAGCACCTCAAGCCAACCCGTATGTTTACAAGACCGACAGCCCTGACCCATACATTGCGTGCATTGAATATCAACTTCAGCAGAAGGCTCAGTAAAAGGGAAATAAGACGGTCTAAACCGTATGGCTAACTCACGTTCAAAAAATTGAGAAAAAAACGTTCTGAGTAACCCCTTTAATCCCGCCAACGTAACGTCTTTATCGATAAAAAGTCCCTCGACTTGATGAAACATAGGCGTATGTGTCAAGTCTGAGTCACAACGATACACACGTCCTGGAGCAATGAGTCGAAAAGGGGGGGTACGATTTTCCATGGTATGGATTTGTACCGGAGAAGTATGTGTTCTTAACAGTTGGCCATCACCAAAATAAAAAGTGTCATGCATGGCGCGCGCTGGGTGATGTGACGGGATATTCAATGCTTCAAAATTGTAAAACTCTGTCTCAACTTCAGGGCCATCGATGATATCAAATCCCAATCGACTGAAATAATCGTTCACAAATCGTTTGACTTGAGTCACAGGATGGATTGAACCAGACAAATTGGAACGTCCCGGCAAAGTCACGTCAATTTTTTCTGTCACAAGTTTCTGTTGTAAAGCTTCTTCTTTTAATTGATCCATTTTGCTTTCAATGGAGGCAGTGATATCTCGCTTAGCTTGATTCACCAATTGTCCCATTTTGGGTTTATCTTCAGCAGATAAATGGACCAGGTTTTTAAGAATTTCTGTCAATCTTCCTTTTTTTCCGAGATACTCAACTCGAATAGCTTCCAAGGCAGTTGCATCTTTCGCCTTTTCTATGGCAGCTATGGCTTGTTGTTGCAAAGTGATTATATCTTGCATGTTTGATCCATAGATGGTGGGACTTAATCTTTAATACAATCGGAGCCGCTCGCGTTTACAATCCGAGCTGCGCTATCCGGACCACGCTATCCGAACCGTGACCGTGAGGGAGCGGAAAAGTTAATATGCGACTAAAAACTTCCGCTCCCTCACGGTCACGGTTCGGATTGTGCGGTCCGTTAGCACTGTGATCAGTTGTGTTACTTTGCAAGAGCTGCTTTTGCAAGCTCAGCAACTGCTGCAAAACCATGCTTATCATGTACGGCCATATCGGCTAATACTTTTCGATCTAGCTCTATTTCAGCCTTCTTTAAACCATCAATTAATCGGCTATAAGAAAGACCGCATTCACGAGCTTGTGCATTGATACGAGTGATCCACAAAGCACGGAATTGACGCTTCTTTTGACGACGATCACGGTAAGCATATTGACCAGCCTTAATGACTGCTTGTTTGGCCATGCGATAAGTGCGACTACGTGCACCATAATACCCTTTGGCTTGTTCTAAAACTTTCTTGTGACGCGCTTTTGCTGTCACTCCACGTTTAACTCTTGGCATAATTCATCTCCCCCTTAACCACCGTTCAACATGCGCGTTGCTAGACGCGCATCACATTGTTTTAATGTGCCAGAAGCAACGCGTAATTGGCGTTTTTGCTTAGGCGACTTTTTAGTGAGGATATGATTTCTATAGGCACCACGGCGTTTTATCGCGCCACTGGCGGTTTTGCGAAAGCGCTTATGAGCTCCGCGATGTGATTTTAACTTAGGCATAACAAATGTACTCCGCATTAAACAAAATAACTCTAGTGGTCACTTCAATGAAAGTGCCCCTCATTACGGCGTGTCATCAATTAGTATTTTCGGCCGAAAATACTAATTGATGACACGCCCTAGATTTCTAAAAAAATCTATTTTTTCTTTGGTGCTAACACCATCAACAGTTGACGACCTTCTCTTTTCGCATGTTGCTCAACCACAGCAAACTCTGCCGTGTCTTGCTGCAAACGTTCGAGAATTTTCATCCCCAGTTCTTGATGAGCCACTTCACGACCACGAAACCGTAGCGTGATTTTGACTTTATCACCATGATTCAGGAAACGGATCAGGTTGCGTAGCTTGACCTGATAATCTCCTTCTTCCGTCGTAGGACGGAATTTTAGTTCTTTGACTTGAATTTGCTTCTGCTTTTTCCGAGCTTCCGCTTGTTTTTTACTCACTTCAAAGAGAAACTTACCATAATCCATGATACGGCATACGGGTGGTTTGGCAGTGGGTGAAATCTCAACCAAGTCCAAACCGTCTTCTTCCGCAGCTCGCAAAGCTTCACGGAGTGACACTACCCCTGCCTGATTGCCATCTACATCAAGTAAGCGTACCTCAGGTACATTGATTTGTTCATTGATTCGTGCGCGATCAGTCTCACGCTTATTTGATGCACTAATGGTTCAATCCTCCAACTGGTTAATAACGATTCACTCTCTACAAATGACCCAATACCTATTCCTGAGCACGTGTTGCAATTTTATTGGCAAGCCAATCACACACTGTATTGATGGTCATCGCGCCTAAATCTTTGCCATCTCGAGCACGGACAGTCACTTGATCATTCTGGACCTCTTTATCACCGATGATTAGCAAGTAAGGCACTTTTTGTAAAGTATGCTCGCGAATTTTAAAGCCAATTTTCTCATTTCTCAAGTCAAAATTTGCACGAATTCCTTTATTTTGCAAAATTTGGTCAATTTTTTCCGCAAATTGATGTTGTTTTTCACTGATCGTCAGTACTGAAACCTGCGTTGGTGCCAACCACAAGGGCAAATTCCCAGCGTAATGCTCGATCAAAATTCCCATAAATCGCTCGAAGGTGCCCAGTATAGCACGATGAATCATCACAGGAATTTGTTTGCTCCCATCTTCCGCAATAAACTGAGCTCCCAAGCGTTCTGGCATGGAAAAATCGATTTGTATTGTACCACATTGCCAAATACGACCTAAACAATCCGATAATGAACACTCTATTTTAGGTCCATAAAAAGCACCCTCCCCGGGAGCATCGACCCATTCAATATGGCTATTTTTCAGCGCATCTTTTAGCGCATTTTCGGCTTTATCCCAGATCTCATCTGCCCCTACGCGTTTATCTGGACGTAACGCCAATCGATAAATGATGTTTTTAAAACCAAAATCTGTATAAACGGATTGCACCAGTTTCAGCAACAAAGACACTTCAGATTGAATATCATCTTCTGTACAAAAGATATGGGCATCATCCTGCACAAAATTACGCACGCGCATCAAACCATGCAACGAACCTGATGGTTCACAGCGATGGCAATTACCAAATTCAGCATACCGCAAAGGTAAATCTCGATAACTTTTGAGGCCCTGATTATAAACTTGGACATGGCACGGACAATTCATTGGTTTGATTGCATAGATGCGATTTTCAGTTTCAGTCACAAACATGTCATCGCGAAAATTGTCCCAATGTCCTGATTTTTCCCATAACACTTTGTCAACCAATTGCGGGGTCTTGATTTCTTGATAACCAAATTGAGCCAGACGACTACGCATATATTGCTCAAGAATTTGATATAGAGTCCAACCTTTTGGATGCCAAAAAACCATCCCTGGCGCGATTTCTTGAAAATGAAACAGTTCAAGTGCGCGACCTAGTTTACGATGGTCTCTTTTTTCAGCCTCTTCCTGACGATATAGATAATCCGCAAGCGATTTCTTATCAGCCCAAGCCGTTCCATAAATGCGTTGTAACATTTCGTTTCGCGCATCTCCTCGCCAATATGCTCCTGCAAGTTTGGTCAATTTAAACGCTTTTAAATGTCCCGTAGAGGGCACATGAGGTCCACGACAAAGATCTTCGAACTCTCCTTGCTTGTACAAAGAAAGCGTTTCGCCAACTGGAATATCAGCAATGATTTTTGCCTTGAATTCTTCTCCAAGTCCACGAAAATACGCAATCGCTTCATCACGTGGCAACTCCCGTCGAGAAATAGGATAATCAGCTTCTGCTAACTCGTGCATTTTCTCTTCAATACGTGCCAAATCCTCTGGAGTGAATGATTTTTCATAGGAAAAATCATAATAAAATCCATCTTCAATCACAGGACCAATGGTCACTTGAGCTGTGGGAAATAATTGCTTCACAGCTTGGGCCAACAAATGAGCACAGGAGTGGCGAATCACCTCAAGGCTGGCAGGATCTTTTTCTGTAAGGATGAGTAAAGAACAATCTCTTGTTAACAAATAGCTCATATCCACCAATTGATCGTCTACCTGTCCCGCAAGTGCTCTCTTTGCCAAACTAGGACTAATGGACTTTGCGACCTCAGAAATGGTTACTGGGTGTTCAAAATATTGCGTAGTTCCATCGGGTAGCTTAATAGTTGGCATCTTTTCTCCCTTACTTATGACCGTTCGAAAAATACAACATCCAATTTCATTAAAACTCCCACCCCCTCAAAAAAAAAACCTGCACGGCAGGGTTACATTTTGGTAGGCACGAGTGGGATCGAACCACCGACCACCACCATGTCAAGGTGGTGCTCTACCACTGAGCTACGTGCCTATTATTCATTCTAT
>JAKBCM010000057.1 GCA_021807845.1 Pseudomonadota bacterium | reverse complement strand
TTTCAGAAGAATTAGAAACGCATCCCTCAGATAAAATAGCCATTCTGCTGCGCTCACGTAACCTACTGCGAGACATCATCAAACAATTAAGAGATGAACACATTCCTTTTCAAGGCGTTGAAATTGATCTATTGGCAGAACTTCCTCATTTACGCGATGTTTGGTCACTGACAAAAGCATTGCTGATGCCCGCAAATCGCCTTCATTGGCTTTCATTTCTCAGAAGTCCTTGGTGTGGATTAAGCCTCAAAGACATTTTTTCTATTGCAAGTTACTCGAAAAAACAACCCATCTATGTTGCATTGTCCAAGTTGGATCAAATCAAGGAGATCAGTGACGATGGGCGAATACGTGCTTATTTTATTTTTCAAGTCCTAGATCGGGCAATCAAGAGCCGCCATCAACAACCCCTAGTCAACTGGATCATCAACACCCTGAAAGATTTACATCTGAACCAAATTTTAACTGTTAACGAGCAAAAGGATTTAGAACAATACTGGCGATTATTAGAACGTCACATCAAAGATAATCAGCTGCCTTCTCTCGAGTTATTCACCAGCGAATTTAACAAACTCTATTCTCAACAAGTCTCGCCCTCTCGACTACAAATCATGACCATTCATAAATCGAAAGGTCTTGAATTTGACTCTGTTATCTTACCTGGGCTCAATGCCAGACCATCATCCATGGATACACCTATGCTGCGTTGGCTACAATTACCAAAACATGAAGCCGGCGAATTATTGCTCCTTTCTCCGATGAAAGCCGCGCACCATGAGAGTTCTTTGTTATATGATTATATTGGCAAATTAGATGCGCAAAAAAGCAGCTATGAATTGCAACGCCTGCTTTATGTTGCCGTAACCAGAGCGCGAAAACGTCTTTATTTGTTTGATCACAGTGAAGAGGCAAGTCCTGGTACTTTTCGTTTTTTGCTGAAAAATCAATCTTTTATATCGGTAGATGCTGAAGAAGAAAATACACCTGAAAAAAATATAGTTCATCCCACTTTATATCATCTACCCATTGAGTTTTATCAAAATCCTCCAGAATGGCATACCCCAATACAAAAATATCCACCCCTCATCACTACTCAAAATACAGAGCGACTCTTAGGTATTGTCATACATGAAGTGCTGCAATGGATCTGTGATCATCAAGTGACATCAGTGACTGAAGTGTCTTCTGAAATCGCTCATCACTCCCTAAAAACATTGGGATTTTCTAATGAGGAATGCGTGCAGTTTGAAGATCACATCAAAGATCAACTACAGCGTTTCTTTAACGATCCTGTTGGTCAATGGATCATAAAACCTCGCCAGAATGCGCACAATGAGTACGAATTACTGATGATGGACCATAACACCTTAGCCATCAAAATCATGGATAGAACTTTTTGTGAAAATGGCATACGCTGGATCATTGATTTTAAAACTAGCCTTCACGACAAAGAAACCGAACATCATCACCGCGAGCAGGTCAATCATTATGCCCAATTATTTCATGAAGAAACCACCATTCATTGTGGACTTTATTACTTTCATCACAATCATTGGGTACCATGGGAATATCATCCTTCCTTAGTTTCTGAACCCTATGAGTGATCATCTGATGAACATCGAAAAAACAATACAAGCAATATTAGCTCAAACACCTGATTTGTTATTAGGAAAAACAGCGCAGGAGTTAGGGATAAAGTCTGTCATCTCTCTCGAGAAGGATCATGTCTTCATCCATTTATCTGCGGGATTTCCAACAATGCTCTTGCAAGAAACGCTCATTCCCGAGCTTAACAAAGCGCTCATTGAAGCGTTGCCTACTCATCATATTCAGATAACCCTTGATCACTTTATCAAAGCGCATCAGACCCAACTCATGGGCAAAGGGTTACGGGGTATTAAAAATACGATTGCGATTGCTTCTGGAAAAGGAGGCGTTGGTAAATCAACGGTCACTGTGAACTTAGCCACAGCTTTGGCACGTCTTGGGGCACGTGTCGGCATCTTAGACGCTGATATTTATGGGCCTAGTATTCCTCTCATGCTGGGTCGTGCACATCCTGTAGAAGTTCAAGGAGATCGCTATCTTCCAGCGATGGCTCATGGCATTTCGGCGATGTCCATTGGCTATTTGACGGAAGGCGAGCCCGCCTTACTCTGGCGTGGTCCTATGCTTGCTAAGTCGCTATTGCAAATGATAGACATCACACAGTGGGATGAACTCGACTACTTATTGATTGATTTGCCCCCTGGGACGGGAGATATTCAATTAAGTCTGGTACAAAAAATTCCCATCACCGCGGCCATTATTGTGACAACGCCTCAACAAGTCGCGACCTTAGATGCAGAAAAAGCCTATAAAATGTTTTCCCAAACCAGTATTGATATTTTGGGTATCATTGAAAACATGTCCACTCATATTTGTAGTCAGTGTCATCATCAAGAACCCATTTTTAGCACTGGCGGTGCTCGCCGTTTATGTGAACGCTATCAATGCACATTGCTCGGAGAATTTCCCTTAGACACTAGGATTGTAAACCACTGCGATGAAGGGATCCCAACGGCCACCCAAGACAAAGATGAATTAACCATGACATTCATCAAAGCAGCCCTTCAAACAGCCATAGAACTGAGTAAAAAACCTTTGAATTATGCGGATAAATTTCCAAACATTGTCGTTGAATGACAGAGAAGAAGAATCATGTGACTTTAGAAGCTTTGTTATGGTTGACATCTAAAACTATAACACCCCCACATCATACCTCACTCATTCGGTGTGATGTTGGGGTGTTACCTAAAACTTCTGGTGAACCATCTTTCTGACTCAAAGCCCGCATATATTGTTTATGCTCATTGGTTTCTTTAAAAAATCGTTCAAAGCGTGAGGTAGGACGATTTAAAAATTGCTGGATGTCACTATTCAATTCGGCCGTTGATTGACGAGTAAGCTCTAATATTTTTATTTTTGCTTTCCTAACGAGTGTAATCCAGGTTTCTGAAACTTCTTTACCCTGCCAGCTCCAACCCGATAGAGAAATCTGATACTGACCTCGTTTGCTTATAAATGGTTCTTCTTGCTCTACCTGAAATAGACTCTGGATCATTTGCACAACACGAAGTGGGTCCGTTGCTTCTCTTATCAATTGAGTGATGGCTAGAACTGTAAATTGATATTTATAGCTAGCCAACTGGAACCTATTGATTGTTCCCACATGAAGTAAGGCATGCATGCCTGTCTTATTGGCTGTAATCATAGAGTCCATCAGTCTTTCCTGATACATTTTGTCATTTAAATCACCACTCTTTATCAGTGTAAGACAAACATCAGCAAAAAATTGACTGTCTCTCTCTCCTTGTAAAACCGGTAGTCTTGAAAAAAATTGAGCATCGCCCAAGCAAATAAAGATATGTTCTGCAGTCTTACTATCTCCGATTTCGCTGGCTTTTTCCCAGACCTCTTGGATAGGTACGTTATGGGTGATGAGAATGTTAGCGGTATTTTTTTGTTTTTCTTTGATAGCGCAAAATAATGCACTCCATCCATTGAGAATTGGTGTGATGGATGAATGCATTTTGACATGCACATCAGCACCTTCTGCAATGAGATAATTGAGTGCCTCTTCTTGACCTCTCATAGCTGCCCAGACCAAAGGGGTTCGACCATAGAGATCTTTCGCTTCCAAAAGATGCCGTCCTTTTTCAAGTAACTTTTTGAGAATAGGGACAAGTCCTTCTCGAGCGGCTAAATGAATGGGTTGCATATTCATATCCCCAGAAGCCGCATCAAACGCCCCCCCCTCATCAATCAGTATCATCGCCACATCACAACTTCTTGCTTTAATAGCCCAATGTAAGGAAGAACAATGACGATGATATTTCACCACTGATGCAACATGAAGATCAACGCCTTCTCTTATCAAAAATCGAACCACATCCACTTGTCCATTTCTAGCAGCCCATAATAAGGAATGATGACCACAAGCATCTTTTTCATGTAAAAGCGTAGGCTCTTTATCTTTCAATTCTTGGATGGTCGCTAAGTCACCTGTTTGAACAGCAAGACGCATTTTATCAAGCAATTGATGTCCTGGCGTATGGGCTCCAGGTTCAAACAAACGGATCTGTAAAGCAGAATTCAGATTATCAATGGCTTCTAATAGGTTTTTGTAGGAAAAAGTACCTTCTTGACAATGGATAAAATGGGCTGGATGAACGAAAGGGATATCATAACGGTGATCATCTAAAATAATAAAGTGTTCAACGTCGAATTTTCTATGGGTATCTAACCACTGCCTGATTCTCCTACCCCGATAAACATCGATATCATTTCTCTTCTCCTTATCTGAAGTCTTATCAATAATTTTATGAGAAAAGGCATGCTGAAAAAATAGATCAATGATTTGATCCACAGAATGACCATGTCGCCAATCACTAGATAGAACGATACCAACCTCAAGACCACTATACTCTATCATCGCAATCAATCGATGTAGATACGTCAAAGCCTTCGCATCAAATCGGTTGACGCGCTCTCTAGCAATGGTTTTACCTCCTTGTGTGAAGCATTCATGATATACTAAGCTCGATACTTGCTCAGATAAGAGTACCCCATCAATATCTAAGAATATGATAACTATTTTGACCCCCTTAGGAATTCATTGAACCTTTCCTTAGACTGGATTAAAACTATCTATAAACTCATGGTCTATGCCAAATTGAGCTCTCAGATGTTCTCCTAATGTCTGGATACCATAACGCTCCGTAGCATGATGACCACAAGAAAAATAATGAAGATCTAATTCTTTTGCTTGATAATAAGTACGCTCTGAAATTTCACCACTCAAATAAGCATCTACACCCAATTGCTTGGCATTTTCAATATACTGTTGGGCCGCACCACTGCACCAAGCAATGTGACGGATAGGCTTGTCAGAGCCCAGAACTTGTACGGGTAACCGATTGAATGTTTCAAAAAGAAAAGAAGATAAATCAAGCGCTTTGTAGGGTTTGAGAAAAGTACCCGTCCATAATAAATTAGGCGTTTTGTCAATGGTATGCCTCTCAATAGCATCAACCCCTAAAAGCTTCCCCAAACAAGCGTTATTTCCAATTTTGGGATGACAATCAAGAGGTAAGTGATAGGCAAATAGATTGATATCATGCGCCATCAACTGGCCAATACGACGACGCTTCATCCCACAAATGACAGCCTCTTCTCCACGCCAAAAATAACCATGATGAACCAAGAGCACATCGGCTTGTTGTGAAATGGCGATTTTAATCACCTCATCTGATGCAGTGACCGCGGTACAAATGCGTCGAATGTCCTCACGGCCCTCTATTTGCAACCCATTGGGAGCATAATCATTGAATTGATCACACATCAAATAGGTATGCAAATAGTGCTCGAGTTCTTTACGTCTCACCAAAGTTAAGAACACCGCTTGATATCGGCCCCTATTTGAGAAAACTTTTCTTCAATGCGTTCATATCCGCGATCCACATGATAAATGCGCTCAACCGTGGTTTCACCATCAGCGGCAAGACCTGCTAAAATAAGACTCGCAGAAGCCCTTAAATCAGTAGCCATCACAGGGGCTCCAGTCAATCGTTCAATGCCTGTGATCATCGCAGTATTGCCATTCAACTTAATCTGAGCGCCCATCCGTTGTAATTCTTGTACATGCATGAAACGATTTTCAAAAATGGTTTCAGTGACCGTTGATGACCCTTCTGCAATAGAATTCATTGCCATAAATTGAGCTTGCATATCCGTTGGAAAAGCAGGATAAGGTGCAGTTGAAATATTAACCGCCTCCGGACGACTCCCTTGCATGTCCAAACTGACCCAGTCTTCACCCAGAGTAATAGCGGCTCCTGCTTCCTCAAATTTACAAAGCATGGACAGTAAATTATCAGGCTTCACTCGCCTCACGGTGACATGTCCTCTGGTCAATGCACCCGCAGCAAGATAAGTCCCTGCCTCAATTCTATCTGGCATCACCGTATATTCTCCACCCGATAGGGCTTCAACGCCTTCTACCTCAATAGTATGAGTTCCCGCGCCATGAATTTTGGCACCCATTTGCACTAAGAAATGAGCCAAATCGAGCACTTCAGGTTCTCGTGCGGCATTCTTAATGATGGTTTTTCCTTCAGCCAAAACAGCTGCCATCATGATGTTTTCAGTTCCTGTGACTGTAACTGAATCAAACACCAATGGCCTGCCCTGTAATCGTCCTTGTCTGCTGGTTGCTTTGATATAACCGTTTTTAACCGTGATATCCGCGCCCATTAATTTCAGCGCCTTAAGATGTAAATCAACCGGACGAGTTCCGATGGCACACCCTCCGGGTAATGAAACATCAGCCTTGCCAAAACGAGCAAGCATTGGCCCCAAAACCAAGATAGATGCACGCATGGTTTTCACTAACTCATAAGGTGCCACCAATTCATTGACATGATTGGCATTCACCTGCACATTCATTTTTTCATCCACAGTGAGCTCGGCCCCTAATTGACCTAGAAGCTCCATCATAGTGGTTATATCCTTCAAATGGGGAACATTCTTAATGGTGACATTATCTCTCGCCAATAGACTTGCCGCCATAATAGGCAAAGCCGAGTTTTTAGCACCTGAAATCATGACCTCACCGTGTAGTGGTTTCCCACCATTGATGATCAATTTATCCATGTTGCTTCTCCCATTCACTCTTAGTCCAGGTTTTCATGCTCAAAGCATGAAGATCTCCTGCCGTTATCTCATCTTTAAGTTGTGCATAAACCCATCGTTGCCTGGCTAGTTTTGTTTGACCAACAAATTGGTCTGTCACAATGATCACCTCAAAATGACGACCATCTCCACTTACACGTACATATTCTACACCCTCTATATTAAGACGGCGCTCTATTTGTTCATTACTTAACATATCTCTCACTTCTCTTTTGTTCTAGACCACAACCCTACTAAACCGAAATGCCAATTCGTACCCCAGATACCCGCTCCCTAACGGTCTCGGCTCGGTGAACGCGCCGCTTCGCATTTAAACCAACATTCCTTTCACGCCACAAAATTCTGCCAAAGCTGAAATGTCGGGCGTCATGCCTTTTATGGTCAACTCTTTTTTATGTTGCTTACATAATTTTTTTGCATCAATGAGTAAAGCCAAGCCAGCGCTATCACAAAGAACCACATCAGATAAATCGAGATGAATCTCTGATGTATCCCGATGTTTTAATAGCTTTAAGAGTCGCTGACTATCCGATTGTACGGTGTCAAACGTTAACTCTCTGGATGGCTTAAAAATGGATTCGCTCACGATTAGACCGCCTTCTCACTATTTTTTCGCATTTGGGCAATCAACTCTTTCATAGATGAATTTTGCAATATTTGGCCAAATTGGGAATGAAAGCTTTGTAACAAACTCACCCCTTCAACACTCAAATCATAAATCTTCCAAGTATTATTTTTAGCAACCAAGCTATAACTCAATGGAATATTTTGACCCGTTGATCGAATAATAATGCTATTGACTCGCGTAAATTGACCATCCGAAGAACCACGCTGTGGTAAAAATTTGACAGTCTCATCGGTATATTCAGCTAGAGGACTCGCATAAGTACGAATCACCAGTTTTGTAAATGCTTCTGTAAATTCTTGTTTTTCTGCAGCTGTTGCACGACTCCAAGCCTGGCGTCCAAGTACCGACCGAGACATACCTGTCACATCAACATGAGGAAGAAAATAATGTTCAACCGCTTGATAAATAATATGGTGATTTTGTTTCAAATTAGATTTGTTTTCCTTCAAGACAGCAATGATTTGTGAGGCCGTACTTTCTAGCATGGGGACTGGCGATGTTTGTGCTGCTGATACCACTTTTGTCAAAACCATGGTTATCAATAAGAACCCTATTTTTATTATTTTCATGATGTCCCCTATTTTTTAACATTAAATAACAGCTGGCCAATCAGATTTTCAAGAATAATGGCTTCTTGAGTCTTAGCAATCACATCTCCTGCAC
>JAKBCM010000056.1 GCA_021807845.1 Pseudomonadota bacterium | reverse complement strand
TGCATTAATCCGTACTTCATTTCAATAGTCAGTTGAGGGATGCACTTATGCTTCTTACCTTGAACAGAGATAAGATTGATGAGCAATTACAACGATTGGTTCCATTGGTTTTAACTTTATCATTATTAGTGATGCCGCTGAGCTCAACAGTCAGAGGTATTTTTGTTGGGACTTTGGTTCTACTGATTTTATTATTGCCTTCATATCGGCAAGATTTGTTGGCTCTTTTGAAAAAGCCATGGTGCCAAGGATTATTCCTCTTTTTTTTCATTGTGTTATTGACGTGTTTCTGGGGTCCTGCAAGCACATATCAAAAAATAGCAATTGTTAAAAAATACACCAAAATTATATACCTTCCGATTTTTGTAGTGGGATTTCGTGTTGCAGAAAATCGACGCTTTGCGCTCTATGCTTTTTTGACTGCTATGGTGTTGACCTGTTTGGTATCATTCGCAAAAGCTTCGGACATGATTGATTACAATGGTCCTGATCCAGGACAAGTCTTTAATAATCACATCATCACCGGTTTGATGATGTCTTTTGCTGCCTATTTGGCCTTGTTTTTTGCAATAAAAGAACGAGGAAAAATGCGATGGATGTTTGCCTCCTTGTTTTTCATGTTCTCCTTTCAGATCTTATTTGTTAGTACTGGGCGGACAGGGTATGTGTGTTATTTGTTGTTAATGATCTTATTGATGATCCAAACCCTATCTTGGAAGAAGGCGACGGCTGCGTCACTACTCAGTATGCTTTTGTTTGTGGTGAGTTATTATCATAGTGCGCCCATGCAATTTGTCGTCAAACAAGGGATTGATAATTTTCATGATTATCAACAGGGACATATCAATAATCCAATTGGTTTTCGTTTGCAATTTCGAATTTTTGCGAAAAAATTATTTTTACAACATCCATGGATTGGAAATGGTGCTGGCAGTTATACCTATTATTTTAAAAAGGAAGATCCCGTTCCCGCCTGGCGAGAAATGTCAAATGATGTTTCATTTAAAAAAATGTATGAACCTCATAGCCAATATTGGTTAGTTCTGGATGAATGTGGGTTGCTAGGCTTGGGTGCATTGTTGTTTTTCTTTGGGGGATTATTGCGAGAGAGTTTTCGTTTACACGAAATGAAACCCATTGCTTTGGCTATCATTTTGCCCTTTTCAATGGGTTGTGCCACTGATTCGCTTCTCTTTTATTCAGCGTCTGGCTATTTTTTCTTATTGTTAATGGCTGTGTGCCTTGGGGAACAACAAAACCATTGATGCTACCAGATGGATACTTGCTCCACTGGGGTTTGTAGACTACATACTTCGGAAATGCCGCCGTTGTTACAAATGACTAAGCCCATTGGATCAACGGTCAAAACCCCACCTTGCCAGAGGCAGCACCCTTGAACTCTTTCGAGGTCCATGACGGCATGTCTCGTACAATAACAAGAAGAATAATATCCATTTTTGCAAACCAATCGACCTGTTGATGAGTCACAGTATTGAACCCCACCCATTTGTTCGCAACAGTCTTTACAGGCACTAAATGCGGGTAATAAATGGGTACAAAGAAGTAATAAAGTTATCATGGGTAACATACGGCTAAAATAACGCATCATCATCCCTTCTAGTTATATACGCTAAGCATAACATATACTTCTCGGAATTGAAGATCATCCTTTTAAACTCATTGTTCTTCAATCACCGCGACTTCTTTCAGCTCAAGTTCCAGCTCAACCGATTCTATCTTTTGAAAACGCTGCGATATTTTTTTAGCCGAAGTATTCACTTCGTTGACATCTTGATGGGCTAAATCAATATGTTTAGAGAGTTTATCCATCCTTTTTTCAAAGCGTTGAAAATCATCTGCAAGGGCGTGTAAGTGTTTTTGGATGATGTGAACTTGTTTTCGAGTGGCATCATCTTTCAGAACTGCGCGAGCTGTTGTTAATACAGCCATTAACGTGCTTGGTGAAACAAGCCATACTTTCAGACGTTGTGACATCGAGATAACTTCAGGATAATTGGCATGGACTTCGGCAAAGATAGCTTCAGCGGGAATAAACATCACAGCCCCATCAGTCGTTTCGTTGGGAATGATGTATTTTTCAGCAATATCTTTGATGTGTTTTTGTAAGTCTTGTCGAAATTGCTGTTGTAGGGTCTTTCGCTCAGTAGAAGAGGCCTCTGTATTCATCAATTTTTGGTAGGTTTCGAGAGGAAACTTGGCATCGATCACCACATTTCCGGTGGGTTCTGGTAAAAATAAAATACAATCAGCGCGCTTTTGATTACTTAACGTGTATTGCATGCTGTAATGCGTGGAAGGGATCATATTCGCAATTAAGGTAGATAATTGCACTTCACCAAAAGCACCGCGTGCCCTTTTATCCACGAGTACATCTTGTAGACTCATCACATGGGATGACAGTTCAGTGATTTGTTTTTGCGCCTCATCAATGATGGTTAAGCGGCGCACAACATCGGTAAATGTCGCGGATGTTTTTTCAAATCCTTCTGTGAGACGATGATTCACTTGTTGCGTCAGGCTATGCAAATGAGTGCGTATTTCCTCTGTTAGGGTATGAAGATGTGAGGTGAGGGCATCTGTGTGTTGCTTAAAGCTGTGGCCCATTTGTTCGCGTACATCAGACATCTGTCGTTGCATGGTTTCAGTAATGAGTTGTTGATTGGAGAGTTGGCCTTGAGTGATTTTTTCATAAGTATGATGCAAATTCGTTTGCGTCATTTTTTGTAAATCCATTTGTAATTGATGAATTTGTGAGGTTAACACTTGTTGTAATGTGTTGTGGTGCGTTTCTATTTCTCTATGTTGTTGAAACTGGCGATAGAGGAGCCAAATGAAGAATGGAAGGGTGCCTAAGAGTGTCTGGATGATTACTAAGTTGGTCATTTGTCACCTAATGATGGTAGTATTCTGGTAGTATAACGTATTTCGCGAAGGTTATGGATGACATGATCATGAATGAAGAGGCGCTCGTTCAGATAGATAAATTACGCCAACAAATCAGGCTTTATGATTATCATTATTATGTTTTAGATGATCCTCTTGTGCCGGATGCTGAGTATGATCGCTGTTTCAAGGCTCTAGAGCACTTAGAAAGCCAGAACCCACAATGGATCACAGCTGATTCTCCAACCCAAAGAGTGGGATTTAAACCTGCAACTGTTTTAGAGCCTGTGGCTCATATACAGCCCATGTTATCTTTATCCAATGTTTTTTCTGATGAGGAATTACAAGCATTCATCAAGCGAGTGACTGAACGACTCACCTGTGATGAGAGCGCCTTACGATTCACTTGTGAACCAAAACTCGATGGTTTAGCTGTGAATGTCACCTATGAACATGGAATACTCATTCATGCAGCCACACGTGGTGATGGGATGGTGGGTGAAGACATCACCAACAATATCAAAACCATTGCGGCCGTTCCTTTGAAGCTCATGACGGATGCACCTCCTTCTCTGATAGAAGTACGTGGAGAAGTCTATATGCCAAAAGCAGGATTTGAAGCGTTCAATGAGCATGCACGTCTTCAAGGTGAAAAAACATTTGCCAATCCGAGAAATGCAGCAGCCGGTAGTTTGAGACAGTTAAATCCCGCAATCACCGCAAAAAGACCGCTGGCTATTTATTGTTATGGAATTGGAGCCTGTGAGGGATATCAACTGCCTGATAGTCATTTTCAACAATTAGAACTACTGAAAACATTTGGATTTAGAATCTCTTCTGAAACTCAATCCACCTATGGGTTAGAGGGATGCAGGACGTATTACCAAACTATGCTTTCACGAAGACCGAGCTTACCTTTTGAAATCGATGGGGTAGTTTATAAGATTGATAATATTGCATTACAAAAACAATTAGGCTTTGTTTCAAGGGCGCCACGTTTTGCCTGTGCCTACAAATTCCCCGCTAGTGAAGAAATGACCACGTTATTGTCAGTGGATTTTCAAGTTGGGCGTACGGGTGCATTAACCCCAGTTGCGAGGTTAAAGCCTGTAAGTGTGGCTGGGGTGACCGTGAGTAATGCAACCCTTCATAACATGGATGAAATTGAACGCAAAGATATTCGAATCGGTGACGTGGTTATCATCAGGCGTGCAGGAGACGTGATTCCTGAAGTGGTATCCGTGGTCAAAGAGAGGCGTCCACCTAACACGGAAATCATTCATCTACCTCTAAACTGTCCTGTATGTGGTGCGGAGGTTTTGCGAGTTTCTGGTGAAGCCATCGCTCATTGTACGGGTGAGTTGTTTTGCAAAGCGCAACAAAAAAGAATGATCTGGCATTTTGCATCCAGAAAAGCAATGGCAATTGAGGGTTTGGGAAGCGTATTGATTGAGCAATTGGTCGATGCTTGTCTCTTGCACGATGTTTCAGAGATTTATCAATTGGCAATAGAAAAAGTAGCCCGTCTTCCAAGAATGGGAGAAAAATCTGCTCAAAACTTATTAGAAGCGATTGAAAAAAGTAAGAAGACTTCGTTTCATCGATTCCTTTATGCGTTAGGGATCAGAGAAATTGGTGAAGCAAGTGCACGAATTTTGGCTAATCATTTTTCTTCGTTAGATGCATTGAAAAAAGCTTCTATGGAAGAGTTGATGTCTTTAAAAGACATAGGACCTGTTGCTAGCGCCAATATCGTCCATTTTTTTAGTCAGAGTCACAATCTCAAGGTGATTGACAACTTGTTAAAATTTGGTGTTCATTGGCCTCATAAACCACAATTGAACGTGGATGAAACACATCCTTTTTTTAACAAGACCATCGTATTGACAGGTGCTTTATCAGAGATGAGTCGAGAAGAAGCAAAAGCCCGATTGATAGCAATTGGTGCAAAGGTAGCAGGGAGTGTTTCAAAAAAAACAGATTATGTAGTGGCAGGTTCTGATGCTGGTTCTAAACTAGATAAAGCCACAGCACTAGGCATTTCTGTCTTGGATGAGCACGCATTTTTAAAATGGTTGCATAGACAATAGGTAGCCAGATTGCAAAAACCAGCATTACAAAGAATTGTTATGGCGTTTATTCTTATATTTGCAAGCGTCCTACCTGCTCGAGCCTGGATTTTCAATAATCCCTATCCGGCGAATGAATCTTCAGAAAACATCTATTATGGTTCGTTCAGTGAACAACCAAAAACACTCGATCCTGCGAAAGCATACTCTTTGGATGAATATCAATTTATTACTCCCGTTTATGAGCCTCTTTTACAATATGATTATTTAGCTCGACCTTATCAAATAGTGCCCTTAACTGCTTCAGAGTTACCTACCGTAGACTATTTTGATAAATCAGGACAGAAGACCATTCTGTTGCCAAAACAGGATATCGCATTCAGTGTGTATACCATTCATATTAAGCCAGGCATTTTGTATCAACCTCATCCGGCTTTTGCTAAGAATGTCACGGGGCGTGAATACTATTATCCACTCTCTCTTGATGATTTTGATGCGCTCGATATCAATACACTGAGCGATTTCAAACATACTGGTACACGTGAGTTAACCGTTGACGATTATATTTATGAAATCAAAAGATTAGCCAATCCATTGAATAATTCACCTATTTATGGACTGATGAGCAATTACATCGAGGGCTTTAGTGAATTTAAAGCACAATTGCCCAAACAATCAGGGTTTATTGATCTCAGAAACTACCCTTTGAAGGGATTACATAAGGTGGATGATTATACGTTTCAAATCACCATCAAAGGGGTCTATCCACAGTTTATATTTTGGTTGGCGATGCCTTTTTTTGCTCCTATCCCTTGGGAAGTGGATAGGTTTTATGCACAGCCAGGTATGGAAGATAACAATTTAAACTTCGGTTGGTATCCTGTCGGAACAGGGCCTTTTATGATGGCTGAAAATAATCCCAATAGTCGGATCATGTTGGTAAAAAATCCAAATTTTCATGACGAATTTTTTCCAATCAAAGGCTCTTTATCCGATGTTCAAAAAGGATATTTAAGTCATCCAGGTGCACGCTTACCCTTCATTGATAAGGCAATATATACATTAGAAAAAGAATCCATTCCGAGATGGAATAAATTTTTACAGGGATATTATGATGTTTCCGGAGTCAGCTCCGATAGCTTTAGCAAAGCCATACAAATTGCACCAACAGGGGTGGCCATGCTTAGTGTTGAGATGCAAAAAAAGGGGATGCGTCTTCTTTCTTATTATGAACCGGCAATTTATTACTTGGGTTTTAATATGTTAGATAATGTGGTCGGGGGAAAGAGTTCGCGAGCAAGGCTATTACGCCAGGCCATTTCAATTGCCATCAATTATGATGAAGACATCGCTATTTTTTTAAATGGCAGAGGCAGCCCTCTTCAAGGTCCTATTCCCACAGGTATTTTTGGTTCTCGCGAGGGGGGGCTTGGCATGAATCCCTATGTTTATCGTATGAATGGTGAAGAAATGGTTCGTCGACCATTAAGTGATGCCAAGGCACTGATGAAGGCTGCAGGGTATCCAAATGGTATAGATCCCACAACTGGCAATGCCTTGATATTGCATTATGACGTGCCGGTGACGGGAGGGCCTGATGATGAGTCCCAATTAAATTGGATGAAAAAGCAATTGGCTCGCATTGGTATCGCACTGGATGTGCGGGCAACGCAGTATAGTCGTTTTCAAGAAAAATTAGAAAGTGGTAATACACAACTATTCACTTGGAGTTGGAGTGCGGATTATCCCGATCCTGAAAATTTTTTATTTCTGCTGTATGGGCCTAATGGAAAGGTATACCACGGAGGTGAAAATAACGCCAATTATAGCAACCCAACTTACGATCACTTGTTTGATCGCATGAAGAACAGATCCAATGATGAAGAGAGACAGCAGATCATTGATCAGATGATTAATATTTTGCGCTACGATTCCCCCTGGGTTTGGGGGGTACAAAGTGAAAGTTTTCTTTTGATGCAGCAATGGTTGGCACCTTTGAAGCCAAGTTCTATGACGATAGATACCCTCAAATACATTTCTATCGATGTGCCTCTGCGTCAAGCATTACGCATCAAATGGAATAAGCCCATCTTGTGGCCTATCATGCTTCTTATAATGGTGCAGGTATTGCTGATTTTGCCTTATCTATTAGCCTACCAAAGAAAAGAGCGCCAAGGCGCTTTGAGGATGAACCAATGATTGCCTATCTGATTCGTCGCCTCATCTATGCTATTCCTATTTTAGTGGGGATCAATGTATTGACCTTTTCGTTGTTTTTTTTGGTCAATTCGCCGGATGATATGGCAAGGATGCAGCTTGGCCAAAAACATGTAGATGAAGCTGAAGTGCTGCAATGGAAGATACAAAGAGGCTATGACTTACCCCTATTTCTAAATGACAAGCGTACCGGGATACAACGATTTACCAATACTTTGTTTTACCAGAAGTCTTTACGATTGTTTGTGTTTGATTTTGGGGTTTCAGATGCGGGTAGAGACATCAGTTATGATATTTATGAGCGTATGTGGCCCAGTTTGGCTATAGCCATTCCTGTTTTAATTTTAGGGATGATTGCGGATATTTTTTTTGCCATGTTGATGGCCTTTTTTCGCGCCACCTATCTTGATATCAGTGGGGTTATTTTTTGTATCATTTTAATGTCCATTTCGACCATGTTTTATATTATTGGTGGGCAATACTTACTTGGCAAGGTCTTAAGATTACTGCCTATTTCAGGCTATGATGGCGGGTTCTATAGCATCAAATTTGTGATGTTGCCTATTGTGGTGGCTATCATTGGTGGGGTTGGTGCAGGGAGTCGTTGGTATCGTACCTTATTTATGGAAGAGATGAATAAAGACTATGTCAAAACTGCGCGGGCAAAAGGATTATCTGAGGGCAAGATTTTGTTTTCTCATGTATTAAAGAATGCCTTGTTACCTATTTTGACTGGAATTGTGGTGTTGATACCATCGTTATTTATGGGAAGTCTTGTTTTGGAGTCATTTTTTGGTGTACCAGGCTTGGGTAGTTATATGATTGATGCCATACAACAGCAAGATTT
>JAKBCM010000055.1 GCA_021807845.1 Pseudomonadota bacterium | reverse complement strand
TCATGCTTATAAAGACCAACACAGACAGTAACGAGCAAACTCAAAGAAGCGCTAAGATTACTTTATCCCCAATGGAAAAAGGATGCCCTATGATCCAAGGTACTTCATTTAAATCATCAAGAAGCAGAGATGACGAGATAGTATCTCCTGGTGTATCCATGTTTTTTTCAAGTCAGGAGATTGTTAAATATAGGAAAAAATTGGAAGAAGCATCATCAGCTCAAGAAAAAATGGAACCCATCCCAAGACCAGAAAAAATAGATTACACCAATAAACGAAGAGC
Organism: Pseudomonadota bacterium; assembly: GCA_021807845.1. The sequence continues at coordinate 7,899 of JAKBCM010000055.1, read as the reverse complement.
AACGAAAGATCTGTTTCATCCTGATACTATTGAAGCATTAAATGGCCTAAGCGCTATCCGCAAAAAACCAGGCGAATATGGTTCACATGATTCTCTCAAGGAAAATCTGTATGCACCTTCTTGATGCATACAGATTGATTCAAACGCCCATGTTTCAAGAGGCTATCAACAACTGATTCACTCGATTCACAAAATCAGCTGGATTATCTAATTGTCCACCTTCAGCAAGCACGGCCTGTTCAAATAGAACCACGACCCACTGTTCAAAACGACTATCATCCTCAATGGCATGTAGACGTTTGATCAGCGCATGCTCTGGGTTAATTTCCAAAATGGGCTTGGTTTCAGGTAATTTTTGACCAGATGCTTGTAAAATCCGCTGCATTTCAAGTCCCATATCTTGCTCGTCTGCGACAATACAAGCAGGAGAATCGGTGAGACGATTGGTGAGTTGCACATCTTTAATGCGAGAGCCTAAGAGTTCTTTGATTTGTTTGAGCATGGGTGCAAGCGTCTCTTCCTGCTCTTTTACTTCTTCTTTTTGCTCATTGGGTAAATCAACCTTACCTTTGCTGATGGATTGCAGTTTTTTTCCATCAAACTCACTCAAATATCCAACCAACCATTCATCGACTCTATCGCTTAACAATAACACTTCAATATCTTTCTTCTTAAAGATTTCCAAATGCGGACTGTGACTGGCGGCATTATAACTTGAAGCTGTGATGTAATATATCTTATCTTGCCCTTCCTGCATTCTTGCAACATAGTCTTTTAGAGTGACGGTTTGTTTTTCACTGTTGCTTTTTGTGGTAGAAAATTGAAGTAATTTGGCTATGGCTTCTCGATTGGCAAAATCTTCAATGGGCCCTTCTTTCAATACCAAACCAAATTCATCCCAGAATTTTTGATAAGACTCTTTATCCTCAGTGCTCATTTTTTCAAGCATCGATAAAATACGCTTTGTTGAAGCCGAGCGAATGCTCTCTACTTGTTTATTATCCTGGAGGATCTCACGTGAAATATTTAGTGGCAGATCACTCGCATCAACAATCCCTTTCACAAAACGCAAATATCGAGGTAAAAATTGAGAGGCTTCATCCATAATAAATACACGTTTGACATATAATTTTAAACCGTGTTTCACTTCCTGCTGCCAAAGATCAAATGAGGCATGACTTGGAATATATAAAAGACTGATATATTCATGCTTACCTTCCACATGATTGTGAGACCAAACTAGCGGCTCTTGATAATCATGAGAAATATGTTTATAGAGCGCTTTATACTCATCATCAGTGATGTCTGCCTTGGGCAGTGTCCATAATGCTGTGGCCTTATTCACCGTTTCAAATGACTCTTCCTCTTGTTCTTTTTTATCTTTGTCTGCTGACTCCATCTTTTTCATCACAATCGGCCAACAGATATGATCTGAATATTTACTGATGATATTTCTTAAACGCCAATCACTTAAAAACTCATCGGAATCTTCTTTCAAATGCAATATCACTTGAGTGCCGCGTTCTTTTTTCTTTTCATGACCAATGGTAAATTCACCTTCTCCTGCTGATTCCCAGACAATACCTAAATCAGGCGTAAGCCCTGCACGTCTAGATTTTACGGTGACTTTGTCAGCGACAATAAATGCAGAATAAAAACCCACACCAAATTGTCCAATCAATTTTGAATCTTTGGCACTTTCGCCTGTTAAGTGACTCATGAATTCTTTGGTGCCAGACTTGGCAATCGTTCCAAGATTTTCAACGGCTTCATCCCAATTTAATCCTATCCCATTGTCAGAAATAGTAATGGTTTTTAGTTTCTCGTTGTATTCAATTGTGATGCGAAGATCAGAATCTCCTTCATAAAGAGCGCCATCTGATAATGCGAGAAAACGAAGTTTATCAAGCGCATCTGAAGCATTTGAAATCAATTCTCGTAAGAAAATTTCTTTGTTGCTATATAGAGAATGAACAACCAGATGTAACATCTGCTTCACTTCTGTTTGAAATCCCATGGTTTGTTGCTTACTAACCATTAATATATCTCCTGTAAAGATGGGTTTAACAAATGAGTTGGTATATGAATATGAGGACAAAGATAAAAATTTCAAGGGCCAGAGTCCTCACAGTGAAAATTAAGCAAATTTGCTCAATTTGCAGGCGTGATAAATCATTGTCGACAGGATCTAGTGTGGAACCATACCTACTCTGGGTTGCATCATAAAAATAGTAATAGAGTCACTTGTTTTCAAGATATTACCTTCTGAATTAACGACTTGTGCGGTAATGGTATGAGAGCCTCGAGTCAAATTTTGCAAGAAAAAAACAGTGGCAGGTTTCGGAGGACTAATGGGCTCCCCATCAACGAGCACTTGAACAGCATCTTCTTTTCGTAATTGAGGTTGAAGATTGAGTGCGACAGAGACAGTTCCTTGTGGGTTACGGATGGTTGTTTGATCGGCGGGCTCGATGATGGATATTTTCTCATAGCCCGTTTCTGCTGGTGTATTTTTTTCTTCAGGGGGATTTTCTTCAGGCTCTTTACTAGGAGAGGAGAATACCTCGCCCGTTGGTATATTGACTTGTTCGGCTCCTGGCGCTGGCTTGTCACTGTAGTGTACATTGCCATTACTATCAGTCCATTTGTAAATTTCAGAGGAGTCGGCTTGAAGGGTATTTAATGAAAAAAAAAGCCCAATAATAAACACAACCAATCTCATGAGTTTGTCCCTTATATTATGTAGGGCAGAGACCTCTGCCCCATTCCTTAGCTACTATAATAGAGTTCAAACTCTATAGGATGAACCAAACTGCGGACCAGTTCAATATCCATTTCTCGTAAAGCAATATGACTTTGAATAAATTCTTTGGTAAAAACATCTCCTTGCAGCAAAAATTCATGATCATTTCGTAAGTGTTCTATTGCCATTTCTAGCGAGCTAGACACCGTTGGTACATCAATCAATTCTTCGGGAGGCAAATCATATAAATCTTTATCGATAGGTGAACCGGGATGAATTTTATTCTGAATCCCATCTATGCCTGCCATCATCATGGCTGTGAATGCAAGATATGGGTTGGAAGCTGGATCTGGGAATCTTACTTCAATGCGACGAGCACGTGGATTACTTACATGAGGAATACGAATAGCCGCTGAGCGATTTCTTGAGGAATATGCCAGCAATACGGGTGCTTCAAATCCTGGAACCAGTCGCTTATAGCTATTTGTTGTGGGATTGGTAAAGGCATTTAACGCTCTAGCATGCTTAATGATACCGCCAATATAATACAAAGCAGTTTCCGATAAACCTGCATATTGATCACCAGAAAATAAATTATTCCCATCTTTAGACAATGATTGATGGCAATGCATGCCACTGCCATTATCGCCAACCAATGGTTTGGGCATAAAGGTAGCTGTTTTACCATACTGATGAGCAATATTATGTATCACATATTTTAATATTTGCAGTTCATCTGCCTTTTTGGTGAGACTGTTATAACGGGTTGCCACCTCACATTGATTAGCAGTAGCCACCTCATGATGATGTGCTTCAACAACAATTCCTAATGATTCTAAAGTTTGGCAAATGGCTGAACGAATATCTTGTGATGAATCAACCGGAGGAACTGGAAAATAGCCTCCTTTGATGTTTGGACGATGTCCTGTATTCCCACCGTCAATTGTTTGACCAGAATTCCATTGTGCTTCCTCAGAGTCAATCGCATAAAATGCACCACTCATTTTTGATTCCCAACGAACATCGTCAAACATAAAAAATTCAGGTTCTGGTCCAAAAAAAACATGATCTGCTATGCCTGTTGATTTCAAATAAGCTTCAGCACGTTCTGCAATGGAACGAGGACATCGTTCATATCCCAACATGGTTTGTGGATCAACGACATTACAGCGAATGAATAAGGTTTTATCTTGATAGAACGGATCAGGAAGGATTGATGACAAGTCAGGAAGTAAGGCCAGATCTGATTGATGAATTTTCTGCCACCCTTTGAATGATGATCCATCTATCATTTTTCCATTTTCAATAAAATCATCATCAACAGCGGATACAGGAATCGTGATATGCTGCTCTTTGCCAATCGTATCTGTGAAACGCAGATCGATAAATTTGGCATCATGATCTTTAATAGCCGCGAGGATTGCATTCTTACTCATTATTCTCTCCATGTAAGGCTTAATATGTTGCATATAAATTGCGAGCTTAGTGTATCTCAAATGCCATATCTCGTCTATTTCAGTGACATCACGGGTAGAAAATACTTGTCGGCATGTTTCAACGCGCAATCCAAGATAAAGAAGTGATGCCATCTTGTATAAGTTTTAAAGCAAAATAAACGCAATCTTTGCAACTGCTCGCTTGTGAGACGAGCGAGCAGTTATCAGTGACTTCTGAAATGCTATCGTTTACACTGAATGCATTCTAAATACCTATCATCAAATTGATAATCATCTATTATGGGCGCATACCAATATCAAGCGCTGAAGAAGTCTGGCAACACCTGTAAAGGTGTGATTGAAGCTGATTCAGAAAGACATGCACGCCAACTCCTTCGCGAACAAGGTTTGATCCCTACCGAAGTTGCTGCTTTAAAAAAACAGCTTCTTTCTAAAAACAAAAACAAACTATCATCACAAGACTTAGCGCTATTTACCCGTCAATTAGCAACTTTGCTTGCCGCAGGCATCCCTGTTGAAGAAGCGTTACGTGGGGTCAGTGAACAAACTGAAAAAGATAAAATACGACAGCTTATCATCGGTGTGCGCTCAAAAGTGATGGAAGGCTATTCGCTTGCTCATGCCATGTCAGAATATCCTTTGGTTTTTCCAAGTCTCTATTGTGCAACGGTTGGTGCGGGTGAACAAACAGGACGATTAGACATTGTTCTTGAGAAATTAGCAGACTATACCGAAAACCAACAGCAAGTGCGGCAAAAAATCCAGCAAGCGTTGATTTATCCTGCATTGATGATTATTGTATCTACCATCATTATTGCTTTTCTATTGACTTTTGTCGTACCTAAAATCATTGATGTGTTTACCAGTAGTGGCCAGTCTTTGCCTGTCATGACGGGTGTTCTCATATCTATCAGCGCATTTATTAAATCTTATGGCATGTATACGGTGATTCTTATCATTCTCTTCATCGTCCTTTTTAAAAAGAGCCTTTCTTATCCGCGCGTTCGCTTTTGGTGGCATCGATTTTTACTCAAATTACCTATTGTGTCTTATTTGATACGTTCAATTAATGTGGCTCGTTATATTCATACTTTTGGGATCTTATTTGCTGCAGGGGTCAATGTATTGGAAACCATGCAAGTATCAGCCGGACTCTTAAATAATGAGATCATGCAAAAGGCATTTGATAATGCCGCCATTCGCGTCAAAGAAGGAACCGCGATAAGCCAATCCTTAAAAGATACCGGCTTTTTGGGAGCTATGGCCATTCACCTGATTGCCAGTGGCGAAAAAAGTGGCCAAATATCCCAGATGATGGAGCGAGCCGCTTCTCATCTTGATAATGAAGTCAGGCGCTTAATTGATACCGCATTAACCTTACTAGAACCAATGGTTATCTTATTCATGGGGGCCGTGGTTCTTTTCATTGTCTTAGCAACTTTATTACCCATATTTTCTATGGAACAACTGGTGACTTAACTCGGAGTAAATACAATATGAATAAACAAAATGGTTTTTCTTTAATTGAAATTATGGTTGTAGTGGTCATTCTTGGTATCTTAGCATCTATTGTGGTACCCAAAATCATCAGCAGACCTGATGAAGCACGGGTTGTAAAGGCTAAGCAAGATGTATTGTCGATTCAAAATGCCCTTGATCTATATAAACTGGATAACGGTGTTTACCCAACGACTGATCAAGGGTTACTGGCCCTGGTTGAAAAACCAACCAGTAATCCGATTCCTCGTGATTGGAAACCTTATCTGAAATCAGTCCCTAAAGATCCCTGGGGACGTGATTACCTGTATTTAAATCCTGGCCAACATGGCGATGTAGATGTCTTCACCTATGGAGCAGATGGTCAACCCGGAGGTACTGGAATCAACGCCGAAATCGGTAACTGGGATGCAAAATAATAGTCCAATCAAGCCATTGACCATACGACCTCTTCAAGGTCGTCATGGTCTAGAACTGAAAAAGTCCAGTGGATTTACCTTAATTGAAATTTTAGTCGTGGTTTTTATTGTAGGAATCACCTTAGGCTTTGCATTGCTGGCCTTTGGTGATTTTGGGAGTAAACGACGGATCTTCTTGTCTGCAGAGCAATTTGTCAATTATGTCAAATTTGTACAACAACGAGCCATCTTAGGAACCAGTACCTTGGGGATAACTGTGCATCAAAATAGTTATCAAACCCTGTATTTTCAACCACCTAAAACATGGCAAACTTTGTCACAAAACACTTTTTCTTTTCCAAGTAATGCCATTGTTATGCTTGAAACTAATAAGAAGAGCTCAGAATCTCCACAAATTATTATCAATTCAACCGGTGATATGACTCCTTTTACCCTTACATTTGGTTCTACGAATGAAGAAAATATTGCAGAAGTCATCGGTAAGGACAATGGCAACGTTTTTTTAAAAGTACCCAAACAACATGAATAAAAAAACCGGTTTTACATTAATGGAAGTCTTACTGGCTTTAGCGGTGATTGCAATTGCGCTTACCGCTTTGCTAAAAGCGACAGCACAAGCCGTATCACATACAGATAGAGTGAAGGAAAAATCCATAAGCCATTGGGTTGCCATGCAAGCTGTTGCCGCCATTCAACTTGGGGTTATTGCCATAGAGCCTAATCAAGAACTCTCAGAGGTCACAAAAATGCTCAATCAAAATTGGTATTGGCGAGCAAAACTCACCCAAACAAAGATGGCGTCCATCCAACAAATAGAAGTCACTGTCAGTGATAAACAAACAGGACCTTTTACTGATTCACTCTTTGCTTTTAGGATTACCAATAGATGAACAGGGATTCTAAAATGAAGGTTCATGGAACAGGTTATACACTGATTGAAATCATGGTAGCTCTTATGGTGTTTGCCATTCTTGCAACGATCACTGCCTCTGCTATGTATAATGCCTTTGATACTCGCGCTAGAATCAATGTTAAAGCAGATCAAATCAATAAAATTCAACTGGCTTTGGCTATGATAGAAAAAGATACAGTACAAGCGATTGACAGATCCGTCGTTGGTAATGAAATGCATCAATTTCCACCCTTTGTGGGACAGGCCAATTATGTTGAATTTACACGTACAGGTTTTGCAAATCCTAATGGCATAGAACATCGTAGTACCTTAAAACGCGTCGCTTATTTATGTTCTGGTGATCAATTGGTTCGCAGAACATGGGAAGTACTTGATTCTCCAGAGCGTCACAACCATCAAGATAAAATACTCTTAGATAAACTTGAAAAATGCTCTTTTGCTTATTTAGCCACCAATCACCAAATATTTACCGAATGGAGAGCCTATGCGTTACAACAAAATCAAAAAAATGAAAACATGCCAACCGCGATACAATTGACCCTGACCCTACGTGACTTAGGAAATATGAGTTTACTCTTTATCATACCCGAGGCGCTTTATGCTTTCTAAACACCGTGCCAGCGCGCTTTTATCTGCTCTATTCATTATGACTTTGGTTGCCATTGCAGCAACTGCTATGAGTTTTCGTTTACAAATTGACATTTATCGTGCTCGCTTAGCTATCACGAGTGATCAACTTTATTTGGCAGGACAAGCAGTGACCTTTTGGGCCATGGAATCGCTTGGAAGAGCCCATCGTAATTATACAGTGAGCCATGGAGATGGACTAGTTGATAGTTTACCACCAACATTTCAAACACTTTATCCAAA
>JAKBCM010000054.1 GCA_021807845.1 Pseudomonadota bacterium | reverse complement strand
GATAGAGCACAATTTTATCCAAATCAAAATTCATTTTAGGGGGATTTATGAACGGTAATCAATGGTCAATCATGCAGAATGAATTACGTGATTTTGGCGCACAGTTATCACGACAAGAGAATCAAGTCATCAACTTGATTGCAAGTGATAATGCCATTCCTAAAGATATCACCAATCATCCCCCTTATTCTGGGTATATGATCCAAGAAGGATTGTTGGAAAAAAGACCGTTTGCAGGCGCTTATCTCCATGATCAAATTGAGCGTCTAGCACAGCAGGCTGCCTGTCAAGTATTTGGTGCTGAACATGCAAATCTACAGCCACACTCTTGTAGTCAAGCCAATCAGGCAGTATATCATGCGTTACTCTCCCCGGGAGATTCGGTTCTTGCTCTTGGTTTCAAAGCGGGTGGTCATTTAACTCATGGACTTAAAATCAATTTTTCCGGTCGAGCATATCAGTTTCATTTTTATGGCACCAGAGAAAATGGGTTCATTGATTATGACCATGCACTAGAGTTAGCACAACAATTTAGACCTAAGTTGATTATCTGTGGCTCCTCTGCCTACCCTAGGCTCTTTGATAGCGAACGTTTACGTGCCATTGCCGATAGTGTAGGGGCAAAATTAATGTTTGACTTATCTCATGAGGCAGGACTGATTGCGGGTCAAGTGATTCCGAATCCTATTCCACAGGCAGATGTCGCTACCATGTCACTTGATAAAACGCTAAGAGGCCCTTTTGGTGGCACCATTCTTTGCAGAAAGGAGCTTGCCGATGCTATTGATAAAGCAGTACACCCAGGCACTCAATCCAGTTTTTCTGTACGAAAAATTGCTGACGCTGCACAAGCACTCATCCACACGCAAACACCTCAATTCAAAGATTATGCAGAACACGTGTTGATCAATGCAAAAACATTAGCGGATTCTTTTGTCCAATTTCCAGAAATATTATTAACAGGTGGGACAGATAAACATTATGTTGTACTTGATGTGAAACATGCCTTTGGCATCAATGGCACAACTGCTGAACAACGTCTCGAGCAAATTGGAATACTCACGAGCAGACAGACCCTACCTACAGATACCTCGCCTAAAATGTCTGAAGCAAATGGTCTTCGCCTAGGAACAGCATGGGCCACTTCTCGTGGATATCGGGCCTCCCATTTCAAAGAAGTGGGAGCTATTATTTCTGAGGCGCTCTTATCAGAAGGAGATCATTCATCTTTATCTACCTTAAGAGAGCGTGTGAACTTATTAGTAAATACTACAAAAGACGGTGATGTTTGGTTGACTCATCTCAACTGAGTGAGATGAGTCTTGATGATGTTTTGTTAACTATAAGGTTTCACAATCACTGTGGTGCCTATATTAACAAAATCTTCATTCAGCCACTTAGCCGCACTTGGCAATACTCGGATGCATCCATGGCTAGCATTATAATCGGGTACTTCATAAGCTGCATGGATTGAATATCCGCCATGAAAGTGCATGCAATAAGGCATTCTAGCACCTCCGTGCGTTTCTATCGGGAATTCATTCGAGGTGCAATCCTCCCCTTTTTTCGAATAGACACTAAAGGTACCTGTTACGGTATGGCAAGGACGATTCACATCATCACAAAAGTCTTTACCGCCAGATGCACTACCGGTTTTTACTCGGTTACCTTGAGCATCATAAGCTGCCCATGCTGTGGCTTTAGGGTCGAAAACAAATACCTTTCTACCTGTTGCAGGACGCTTTTCAGGGAAATAATTGCTACCCTTGTTATCTGCTTCCATACTCTTGGTATAGTGAGTATATCCTCCGTCATCTACGATTGGCACTGAATTATCCATAGATGCACAGGATGCCGTTAATGCACAAATTGGTATCAACAATAGTTGTTTTTTCACAGTTAATCCTCCCTCTTTTTTCTTATGTATCGGGAAGATTGCTAATAGGTTTAGGGTTTTTTATAAATTTTTTATACTTTGTGCTTTTTTATTTGCCTTCAAGGTCTTTTGGTGTGCTGTTTTTTGTGCCTTTTGGTAAGAGTGCAAGGACCGCCAGTTTCAATTGTTCATCGCTACACTCAAAGCATCCCCCACGAGGAGGCATGGCATTTAAACCTTCATCGGTATGCTTTATTAAAACCTCTAGACCTTGCTTCATTCGAGGGGCCCAGTCAAGAGGTTGACCCATTCGCGGGGCACCTACCTGAATCATAGGATTTGATGCATGACATAGAGCACAATAGTGCTCCACAATCTTCTCTCCTTCATGAGGTTTTCCACGAACTTCTTTTAAAAACGTTTGTGGGTGATGGCTTGCTGCTGAAATAAAGTGAACGTAAAAGGCCGCGATTAAAAAAAGGAGGTTTTGTCTTAGTCTTCTGATGTTCACAGTAATAATCTCAAGCATAATGGTCAGTCACACCGAGTCGCGACCGTTTTCAATCATATTCTTTTTGGCCTGCTATTTCTATATGAATTCAGTTATAATGACACATTTACTCATCATCAGGACTTCATCATGAGACAACTCATCATTACGCTTCTTCTTATTGTCAGTGCTTTTAGTCTAACCATCCACGAAGCTTCTGCCAGAGGATTTTCTGGTCGTGGTGGTTTTGGGATGTTTCGCTCCAAACAGATGTTCACCCAATCTCGACAAGCATCTAAAACCCCATCTGCTGCAACAAGAGGATTGAACCACAATCGATGGCGCGGCACACTCACAGGCCTCCTCCTAGGCAGCCTAATCACTAGTTTATTCATGAGTCATGGATTAGGAAGTATGCTATTTTCATGGTTTCTTGTTGGGATGATCATCTACTTCTTAAGAAATTTCTTTCGACGAAGAATACAAACCGGAGCCAGCAATTAGATTGCCAAATACTCACCGCTCCTAGACCTAATCTAGGTTCGGTGACAGGCCCCAGTCAACGTTCATTGATTTTGCTCTTGTCCGTTAGCACCGACATCCTGAGCTACTGAGGGATGACGCGAAAGAAGAACCCAAGCAGGCAAGCAATTCATCCGCGACACCTCAACAAGGCGCGAACATCACCTGCAATTCAGGTTTTGCATCGCCCATAAACGCACATATAGGCATCTTATTAGCATCCATCAGCGCTTCTGCTTGATAAAGGACTGACAATTTTGTTTGACCTATGATATGTAAAAAAAGATGCCGGGTGTTCTGTAATCTCTTTTTTGTTAAGGAGAACCGTATAAAAGGCGCCTCAGTAGGTATAATTTCCACCACATCCTGTGCAGGATGATCTGATAAACCAAGAAAAATACCTTGACTCCCAGGGAACAAAGAGGCTGTATGTCCATCCTCACCCAACCCTAAAATAACGATATCACATTGAGGGAGCGCTGCAATTTTCGTTTGAATGTCTATGAAACGCTCGGAACGCGATTCTAGATCACTCCTTAGGCCTATAAAATGGGCTTTTGCAGCTTGATTTTGTAAAAAATACGTTTTCACTAAGTATTCATTACTGTCTTCTGAGGTCGTGGCTACATCACGTTCATCTGCCAAAATAATCGTAACAAGAGACCAGTTTATGGCAACATGAGACAATAAGACAAATAAAGCCCTCGGGGTCTTACCGCCTGAAACAACAAGATACGCGCACCCTCTCTCCTCTATCGCCCGCTGTAAAATGAGTGCAATCTGTTCTGAAAAATGCTGATTCATAGAGTAAACTTCAGAAAAGCGGTGCAATTGCATAGCAATTTCCTTGTTAGCCTAACGTAGGCATGGCTTCAATAGCTGTGAGGACGAGTTGCAGTTTTGTTCGACCATTATATTCATTGTTGTCTAATCTATAAGCGGCATACAGATAGCGTGCTCGATGATTAGGCCATAGTTTGGGATCAACATTAAATGCGATTGCATCGATAGGATCATCACCCTTCTCATGCTGCAAAGTTAATTTTAAATGATTTTGGCCCACAATCCTTTGATCTAATATTTCAAAAATATTATTAAACATGGGTTCAGGAAATTGTTGTCCCCAGGGACCTGCATCTCGCAATAATGAAGACACCTCCAAAGTGATTTCATTGGGATCCAACGGGCCATCCGTAAAAAGCTCACCTGCACACTGTGATAGATTGATGTGTTTATTCACCTCAGCAAGGAGTGCCTCTTTAAAAGGTAAAAAAGACTCATGAGGTATACTCAGTCCAGCAGCCATAGCATGTCCACCAAATTTACTGATTAACCCTGGATGGTCCTTATCAATAGCTGCCAATACATCACGAATATTCAAACCAGCAATGGAACGAGCAGAGCCTTTTAGCTCCGAAGGACTGACTGCAGCAAATGCAAATGCTGGTCGATGAAAACGTTCTTTTAAACGACCAGCTAAAATTCCTATCACGCCCTGATGCCATGACTCCTCAAACAGACAAAGGACCAAAGGGAGATGATTGACTGCTTGTGCATCACTCAAAGATAATTTATCAAGCAATACCATCGCTTGATCTTTCATTTCATTTTCGATTCGCCGACGCTCTATATTCAACTCATCTAAGTGGCGAGCTTTCTGTTGTGCCTCACTGAAATCGTCACATAATAAGCACTCAATGCCTAAGGACATGTCATCTAGCCTTCCTGCAGCATTTAACCGAGGAGCGACAACAAAACCAATATCGCTTTCACGTAATTGTTCACAACGCTTACCAGAAACTTCAATTAGGGCCTTAATCCCTTGTCGACATAAGCCCTGTCGGATCCTTTTTAATCCTTGACTGACTAAGATCCGATTATTTTGATCAAGCCCCACCACATCGGCCACTGTGCCCAAAGTCACTAAGTCAAGAAATTGCGCCATATTAGGTTCGGTCAACTGCTGTGTCTTAAACCATCCATTTTGTCTCAAGGACTGTCTGAGTGCTAACATCACATAAAAAATAACCCCAACGCCTGCAATGGATTTGCTCGGAAATGAGCATCCCGGTTGATTGGGATTTACAATAGCACAAGCATTTGGCAGTTTTTCCGCAGGCAAATGATGATCGGTAATCAAAACATCGATACCTAGTGCATTGGCCACCTCAACTCCCTCAATGCTTGCAATCCCATTATCTACCGTAATGATGAGCTCTGGCTCTCTTTTTTTGGCAACCTGAACAATGGCAGGGGTTAAGCCATAACCAAACTCAAAGCGATTTGGGACTAAAAAATCAACCTGATAAGCCCCCATGTACTTCAATGCTGATACTGCTAAAGCAGTAGATGTTGCTCCATCTGCATCAAAATCACCAATAATTAAAATTTTTTCTTGATTGAACAACGCTTTTTCTAAACGATTGGCTGCTTTTTCAATATCTTTCATTGAAGAGTAGGGAAGCAATGCTTGCAAACTCATGTCTAACTGCTCTGAAGATTCTATGCCTCGTGCCGCAAAAATGCGTTGTAAAATAGGGTATCGTATATCTAGTTTTGGCAATGTCTTTGGTAGCTCTCGCTGTTTAATGAGCATCACTTTTTTAAGCTCCTTCTTATCCATGTCTGCCATGCCCTTCTTTTAGGCAAGGTATACACTTTATTATTCCAATACCAACGAGTCACATATTTTTTCACTCGCTCTTCTAACTCTAAACGTTGTGTTTTTGTAAGGTCTTGTAACACTAAAACACTATGTTCTATATCAGAAAAGCGATTTAAATCATTGAGCGCTTGCCATGAATAGAGATGCGTGTTGGTAGATAACTGTTTGAGATATGGATACAGATCATCTTCAAAGTAAATCATGGGCTTTTGGTTAGGTGGTGCGCATGCCCCACTTCCCCATACCCAGATCCCATTGATAGGGTATACATTGGTGCGAGCGTTATTCAAGGGATGCGAGCTAAAAAACATTTGGCTTTCAGTGATAAAACGTATCCAAAACAGCGAATCATCCAGCTGTTTTAATTCAGACATCAATGATTGATGCTTAAGCAGGTGTGTGGGACGAGCTGAAATAGGTGGCATATCATCTCGATGTAGCAGCCAGGTATGTGCATCATGGTAGTATAAGTCCATGTTAACGAGCTTCAGATGTGCCTGAAATGCCTCAAACCAAAGTCTTGATTCTTCATCAGAGAGTGGTAATGAATGGCCACTGGCAATCATCATGGCATCATTATGCGTAGCCTGCCAATAAATCGGTGAAACAATCACCCATGTGCCAGGTAATTCATGATAGTGAGAGAGTAAACTCGCCACAGATAAACCGTCATTCACATCCTGCACACAATGCATCAAATGATAAAAAAAATGTCCTTCATCAGCGATAAGAACACCATTTTCTGGCAGAAGATCTATCTCACTATTGACGACAATATCCATCCTAGAGATAACCATCTCTCTTGAACAGAAGTTTTAAATTTCGCAAAGCTTGACGGGTCCGATGAATATTTTCAATTAATCCAAATCGCACAAAACTATCCCCTTGTTGACCGAATCCGATACCGGGAGAAACTGCGATAAAGGCTTCTTTGAGCAGATATTTACTAAACTCAACAGAGCCCATATGGCGATAAAATGAAGGAATAGGAGCCCATACAAACATGGTGGCTCTAGGTCTTTCTACGACCCAACCTAACTTATTGAGCCCATCACACAACACATTGCGACGGCTTTCATATAAATCACGGATCTGATGAACACAATCCACAGATCCTTCTAAAGCCGTAATTGCAGCCACTTGAATGGGGGTGAAGGTTCCATAATCAAGATACGATTTGATTCGAGTTAATGCTGCAACCAGCTCTTCATTTCCACAGGCAAACCCCACTCGCCATCCAGGCATATTGTAAGATTTAGATAACGAATACGTTTCTATAGCCACATCAAGTGCGCCAGGGACTTGAAGAATAGAGGGGGCTTTGTAACCATCAAAAACGATATCAGCATAAGCCAAATCATGAATCACCCAAAGATGATGTCTGACTGCTAAAGCAATGACTTTTTCAAAAAAATCATACTCAACACAATGGGTGCTTGGATTTGCTGGAAAATTCAATACCAATACTTTTGGTTTTGGCCAAACTTGGCCCATGGCTTCTTCAATAGCCGCTAGGAATTGCGTTTCATCTATCAAGGGGATTTGCTTCACATTAGCACCTGCAATGACAAATCCATAGGTATGAATAGGATAGGCAGGATCGGGTACTAAAATGGTATCGCCAGGTTCTGAAATGGCTAAAGCAAGATGGGCTAAGCCTTCTTTTGAACCGATGGTAGCTAACACTTGCTTTTCGCTATCAAGCTTCACATCATAATTTTTCTCATACCAAGATGCCATGGCACGGCGTAAACGAGGGATACCTTTAGACATAGAGTATCCATGTGTATCAGGCCGTTGGGCTGTTTCAACCAATTTATCAACAATATGTTGTGGGGTGGGTTGATCGGGATTGCCCATACCAAAATCAATAATATCTTCGCCCCGTGCTCGCGCCTCAGCTTTCAGTTGATTTAATGTGTTAAATACATACGGTGGAAGACGCTTTATCCTCGTAAACTGACTCATAACCAAAACCCTTGTGTTATACTCATGCGCAGTATAAATTATCAAGCCAGCAAACACCATGCATATTCAACAAGAAGGACTTGATTCACACACCATTCGTTCTTATTCGGAATCAAGTATTACCGTTGGTGACAACCAATATGAACAAAGTATCATCCTAAATCATACATCGATCATTTGTCCCTGGGCCATCCATGCACTACAAGATCTCAACGACGTAACCATAGAGCCATTTCTCTCGCTAGAACCTGAAATCATCATTATTGGACATCAGTCTCTTCATACCCTCCCACCCCCTACAATCATGCAATATTTATCAAAAAAAAGGATTGGCATCGAGTGCATGTCGATTGGAGCTGCTTGCCGCACGTTTAATGTTCTATTGAGTGAATTACGCAAAGTAGCTATCGGTATTATCTTCTAGGATTTTTATGAATAATACGAGCTCGGGTCCATGGGCGTTTCCAATTAGTCTTAAGTATATCTTGACATTTATCAACATCGATATTTTATTAAATTTCTTACTAATCGTGCCATATACGAACGCTTGTGCGTCAGGGTCCTGTCCCGGTAGTTCGCCTTTTTCGTACTCACAAGTTGCGTGCGAAAAAGACAAACCACCGTGCCACCCTTCCAACTAGATCGATCTGAATGGAAGGGTGGCACGGTGGTGCTTGTTTTTCACGCGCAACTTGTGAGCATGTAAAACAAGTACCACCGGGACAGGACCCTGACGCACAAGCGTTCATAT
>JAKBCM010000053.1 GCA_021807845.1 Pseudomonadota bacterium | reverse complement strand
GCGATACGGTGATTATTGACCGAAATTGCCATAAATCTTTGGCCCATTTTTTAATGATGGTCGATGTCATTCCTATCTATTTAAAACCCACACGCAATGCCTATGGCATATTGGGTGGTATACCTGAGTCAGAGTATTCAGAAAAATCAATTGCACAAAAGTTGAAAGAACACCCGATTGCATCTCATTGGCCAACGTATGCAGTGATTACCAATTCAACTTACGATGGTATTCTTTATCATGTTCAACATATTCAGCAAAAGCTTAAGGTTAAACACTTGCATTTTGATAGCGCATGGGTCCCTTATACAAAGTTTCATCCTATTTACGCTGAAAAATTTGGTATGAGTCTCACTCCATTAAAAGATCAAGTGATTTTTGAAACACAATCGACACACAAATTATTAGCCGCCTTTAGTCAATCCTCCATGATTCATATCAAAGGTGAATTTAACGAGGATATCCTCAATGAAAATTATATGATGCATCATTCAACGTCCCCGTTTTATCCGTTGGTGGCCAGTTGCGAGGTCTCTGCGGCAATGATGAGAGAAGAACAGGGATACCGTTTGATCAATGAATCGATTCAGTTGGCACTGGCCTTTCGTTCTGAAATCAAACGATTAAAGAAACAATCTAAGGATTGGTATTTTGATGTTTGGCAATCTCCGGGGAAATCGAATCTTTCCTGTTTTCCATTAAAGCCAAAAGAAGAATGGCACGGGTTTCATAATGTAGATAAAAACCATTTGTTTCTAGATCCCATCAAAGTAACTGTGTTATTACCAGGCATTCAACACGGGAAATTGGAAGATTGGGGGATCCCGGCCGTGATTGTTGAAAAATTTTTGGCGTCACACGGGATTGTGGTTGAAAAAACAGGTCCTTATTCCATGCTCTTTTTATTTGGCTTGGGGATCACGAAGGCCAAATCCATGTTTTTGTTGGGAGTATTAAATAAATTCAAACAATTGTACGATGAAAATGAGTCTGTCAAAGTCATGTTGCCGCAGTTGTATCAAGAACATCCTGAATTTTATCGAAACATGCGGATCCAGACCATTGCCAAGACCATACATGGTTTGATGCAAAAGCATGATCTGCCCAAAGCCATGTATCATGCCTTCGATGTCTTGCCGCAAATGATCTTAACGCCCCATCAAACCTATCAAAAGCTCATCCGACAAGAAGTGAAACGAGTGCCTCTCAGTCAATTAAAGGGGGAAACGGTTGCCGGGATGATATTGCCCTATCCACCTGGGGTCCCGCTCATCATGCCTGGTGAAAAAATCACAGATGAAAGTCAAGCCATTCTTGAGTTTTTGCTGATGCTGGATGACATTGGCCAGGTATTACCAGGGTTCGAAACAGTGATCCATGGGGTTGAATCGGATGAAGATGGCAACAGACATGTGTTGGTATTGTCATAGATCATGGGCAAGCAATCTTCTGTTGGCACGAAAATAGGTAAGTGGAGAGTATTCAAACAAGTCCGATAATTTTTCCATATAAATACAAGCATAGCGTTCCACTTGATAAGCAAAATAACTTTCTTCAGCACCTGCACGAAAAATGCGCTCCCATTTGGGATTGAAGTAAGTTTGTTGTTCTTTAATCAACTTTGAAATTTCAAGATCGATCTCTGAGATTTTGATTTGCAGAGTGTGCAACTCTGCATCGTATTGATGGGTATCTTCTTCAATACGTGTGGTATGTAGGATGATATAGTCTTGCTCCATCTTTTTTTTCATACTCATCTTATCCTGGATTTTTTTTTCAATGGGAGCTGCTTTTTTCTGAGCCTGAATTTCTTCCCCAAGCTCCTCAACAACAAGGGCTGTGCGCCAGTTGCAATCTTTTTTCAAGCGTAGGATATCACCGTAAATATGGTCTCCAATATATAATATCTCATCACCATTTAAGGCGAGATCATCGGTGAATTTCGTCGCATTTCCTCCTTGATAAATCCCGGGCGTAATGATGCCATTGATGTTGGTCATACATCCTGTTTCGGGAGCAATTTTCAAAAACTTGAGGTTATCGTAAAAAAATCGTGGTTTATTCGCTATCGTGATGGTGTACTCAAATAAATCTTGCCAACGCTCATTTTTTTCGAGGAAAGGATTTATCGCATATTCTAATAAAAGATTGCTGTAATAATATTCTGAATTCGTGAGGATAAAGAGTTTTTTACCATGCCGGATGATGCGTTTGAGGCCATCAACGAGGCCTTTTTCTTTGATGACAAAATGGTCTAGATTTTGGCTGATATAGCTTTTTAAGCTACCATCAGCATGTACTTTATCCACACTGCTCAAAACATCCATCGCAATAGTAGGATAATTGGGTAAATCGTGAGGGTACTCTTCTTTTAAATCAATCAACTGACCGAATAACGTGCAAAAAGCAATAGAAAATGAAGTATCGATGGCAATGTAATTGGGATCACTCAAGTCTACATAGATACTGCGATATATTTTTTTTTGCTCTTCATAAGTGATTTTTTTGGTGCCATGAGTACTTTGGCGAATCGCACCAAATAGACTGAGCTTTAATGTGTTGCCATTTTTGCTATCCACCACCAGTCCTCGAATTGCATCTTCGAAATGAAACTGGAAGTTCTTGATGGTTTCAGGATATTTTTTTTCTGAAATGAGTACATCAATCACCAATTGATAGACCAATGATTCAAAATTCTTGGTTTGATAACGAATCAAGGTATGATCCATATCCAAACCAATGTATTTGATTTTTTTCATGTTCAAAATTCGATTGACAAAAACCTTTTGATTCATTGACTATCCTTAATTAATTGCAAAACAATGCCAGTGTCAGCAAGAGTTGACAAATCACCCAGTTCGGAGACTTCTTTGTTTGCGATTTTACGTAAAATGCGACGCATGATTTTTCCTGAGCGAGTTTTCGGTAGGGCTTTTGACCATTGTATTTTTTCAGGCGTAGCTAATGGGCCAATTTTATCTCTGACGACTTGTACCAGTTCTTTTTTTAATTGTTCTGTGGGTTTCGTTTCAATTTTAGTGCATACAAAAGCATAAATCACCTCCCCTTTGATGGGATGAGCCATGCCCACAACGGCTGCTTCTGAAACTGCAGAGTGAGTTAACAAGGCACTTTCTACTTCTTCCGTACCAATGCGATGACCAGATACTTTGATGACATCATCAGAACGTCCTGTGATAAAGTAGCTTCCCTCTCTTTCCCGATAGGCGCCATCACCTGTCAGATAATTGCCAGGAAAAGAGGTTAAATACGTATCTATATATCGTTGTTTATCACCATAAATGGTCTGCATCAGTCCGGGCCAAGGTTTTTTAATGACGAGCTTCCCTGGTTCACAGTGTTTCACAGAACGTCCCTCTTCATCAACAATGTCAGGGACAATCCCAAAAAAAGGCCCACCGACAGAGCCTGGAACCAATGAGTTGACGCCTGGTAATTGAGTCAAAAGGATCCCTCCTGTTTCTGTTTGCCACCAAGTATTGACAATGGGACATCGCTTTTCGCCAACCACATCAAAATACCAAGTCCAGACCTCGGGGTTAATGGGTTCTCCAACCGTACCAAGTAATCGGAGCGATTGTCGATTCGTACGTTTGACCCATTGATCACCTTCATGTCGCAACGATCGAATGACGGTTGGAGCCGTATAAAAAATGGAGACTTGATGCTTGTCAATGATCTCCCAATAGCGAGAGGGGGTGGGAAAGTGTGGAATTCCTTCATATATGAGGGTGGTGGCACCATTGGCTAGCGGCCCATAAACCAGATATGAGTGGCCGGTGATCCAACCCACATCGGCAGTGCACCAATGAATATCATGCTCGTGGTGATCAAAAACATAATGGTGTGTGAGGGCAACATACACGAGATAACCACCTGTGGTATGTAGTACCCCTTTGGGTTTACCCGTTGATCCTGATGTGTAGAGAATGAATAAAGGATCACTGGCATCCATGTGTTCAATAGGACATTCTTTTGAAGCGTTCGTCATTAATTCGTGATACCAGAGATCCCTTGAATGGTGCATGGGTATAACATGATGCGCCCGTTTGATGACAATCACATGAGAGATATTGGGGCAATTAGTGAGCGCTTCATCGCAAATCTGTTTTAAGGGGATGATTTTTTCGCCTCTGATGCTTTCATCTGCCGTGATCAATAGATGACAATCAGCATCAAGTATCCGAGTTTGTAAGGCATCTGCGGAAAACCCAGCAAAGACTACGGTGTGGATGGCCCCAATGCGCGCACAGGCAAGCATGGCAATGATGGTCTCTGGAATCATCGGTAGATAAATACAAACTCGGTCCCCTTTTTTGACCTGAAGTGATTTCAAAACGTTGGCAAATTGACAAATGTGTTCATAGAGTTGCTGATAGGTGAATGATTTTGTTTCATGAGGGGCATTGCCTTCCCAAATGAGGGCGATTTTGTCTTTTTGTGTTTCAAGATGTCTATCCACACAGTTGTAACACGCATTGAGTCTTGCGCGGATAAACCAATTGGTTTCAAAAGGATAAGGTGAGCTGTTTGTCACCTCTTCCCAGGGTTTAGACCATGAGATGAATTTTAAAGCTTGTTCTGCCCAAAATTGAGTTGGATTATTGATCGAGTGTTGATATAGAATCTGGTATTTTTCTTCATCAAGGTGAGTATTGTTTGAAAACTTGAAAGGAAGGGTCTGCACATGCTTATGCTCCATACGTCTACTCCTTAAGATGACACGCCCTAGTATAAGCCCTTTGCCTCATTAGAGACAATTTTCTTTCTTTGCTGGTGAAAAAATGATCTTAATGAATTATAATTATCTAAAATACTGCACGGTACTCTAAACATGGTCAAAATCAATGCCTCTTTATTCGCCCATATTCAAAACGATAGCGTCATTTCTGGAACTTATGGTCTTGAAGGCAATCGGTTCGTTCATACCACGGGCTATCTGAAACAATATATAGAACAGCTGCAGAAACAAGGCGAGTCCTTACCGCCCAATTATATTGATTTAATGAAGGATACAAAAGATCTCGCTGATATTGAAAGACAGTTAGAGGGCATACAGGATACCTATCAAATAGATAGAGTGGCTTCATCCATTAGCAGTAAACTGGACGCATTGCCTGAAGGTGGAAGGCTCTTTTTGCCAGGCGGATGGACGAATAAAGATGGTGGTCACGCCATGGTGTATCAATTGACTCGCACCAAAGAGGGTTACTTGTTTACAGTTTATAATGCCGGTGGTGGCCTAGAATATCATTCACAGCTTTCTTCTATTCGCAAAGATCTCTATAACCCAATGAAAGTCTGGAAGTTTCCAGCACCATCTTCCGCGGAGGCGAAAAATGAACTCACGCAGTTTATTGGACGTCTTTTAAAAGCAAGAATAAATGAATCGAGCGGGAACAAACGTGGCCCAATGGATGCCAAACGACTGTATGAAGAGATTTTTCCAACGATTCATTTTCTGGATGCAGAAGAACAAGATGCCAACAGTGTCGTACCACGACATGGGTTTACAGCAGGACAATTAGCAGGCACTTGTAGCCAACGCTCCCTGCATCAAATGCTCAAAATCAATTCTGATTCTGAAGAAGAATATCAACGGTTTATTTTCAAATTCAAACGTCACGCTTTATTTGAGTATGAAAAAGCGTGTTTCAGCAATCAGGAGCCTTTTACGAAAGCAGTTGCTGAACAAATTCGCTTAGCCGTTGAAAATAATTTAAAAATATTAATCATTCCAGGGCTGTTTACAGAGACAGAAATTGAACGATATTCAGCAGAACTCATCCAAGTCAAACAACGATTAAGTCAGCACTCTTTCAAACCAGCACCGATTTCACCTCGTGAAGACAAAGAGATCCCAACTTTAGCAGTCAGAGGCAATGCTTTGGAAGCACCAAGGATAGTCATTACCGCCCCTTCAAAAGACAAACTGAAACCTTCAATAGTCATGGAACAAGATGGCAAGGACTTACTAAAACGATTGGAACAGTCAGTCAATGAGATTAGGCAAATGTCAAATCCTGCACATAGGTTCAAAGCGCTGCAACAACTCATCATGTCTTTGCCTCTGAATCGTGTTGATGGTCAAGTCCAAGATTTTTATAAAGAGTTACAAACATTAGGGGATTTCGAAGCTTTTTCACAACAAATCAATCAATTACAGGACTTATTGCATTCCCTAAGATCGCAATGGTTTAAACAGGCGCAAACTCCGACACTCAATTTAATGACACTCAGCTTATTGACATTGAAAATGGATACAGAGCATCGTATTTCGGAAGAACGCAGGGAGCCATCGATGATGCGCTTCACAAAAGCCATGATGTCAAGTCTGCTCGGTCCTCTTGAAAGAGATCCCTTCTGGGCAACCAATCATCCTAAGATGGATAGGAGATTTGCCGAACTTCGTACACGGTTTAATGAGTATAATAAATGGCCATATGAAAGTGAATATCATGACTATCTGAAAGCCCTGATGGCTTTGAACCCTCAGTTGGACAAAGAGCTTAAAGACATTTATACCGCTAAATTTGGTAGGGAAACGCAAAGACTGCATGAGGAAATTAGAAATAAAAAGTTGCAATCTGTTTATATGATTTCCTTGTATCTGCAAGGTGTAGAAAAGATGGATGTGAAATTTGCATCCATTTTCAATAAAATCAAAGCATCTCTAGACTATGAATGTTGGCTACAAAAAGCCATCAATCCTTTTCGTAAAAAGGTGTTTCAAGAGAATATATTTTTAGACTTTAGTATGGAGAGAGGCTCTTCCGGGTCTGATGCTTTATTCATCGCTTCTCCCTTTTATCCCAGTCGTGCGGGTTGGCAATTATGGTCTCTGAAGATAGATGAAAGTAAATATGACTTACAAGATTCTCCTCAAAAAGATGCATTGATGGTTGGTCGTACAGAGACGCCCATTTTTAATGCAGAAAATGATCATCACTTTGCAGAGTCTCTAAAACCTCGAAGAGCCAATCGGATCCAGCTTCAACCGCTTAAGCCCAAAGACAGTAAAGCCATCGTTCAAGCGGTGACACAAGCGGACATCATGGCTCGGGATTATGAGTATTTGAGAAGTGCGCCAGGCTTTCAAATTTCTTTAACGCTTGACTATTTTACCCTTCATGTCGCGAAATTGTCAGATGTTGCCAATCAATGCTATGTGGAGGCCAATCTGTTTCAACCAGGATTGTTAGCGAAAGCGTTGAAAGATGATGCCTTTTTACCGCAATTTGATCAGTTCCTTCATACTGGACTTCGGTTTTTTACTAAAAATGGACAACATACTCGCCAATCACTCTTCTTTTTACGAGAAAATTTTCTCGTTAGTCGATACGATGCTCTGAATGGGGGCTCAGTCGGTTATGATAGATTATGTAACATTCAAAATGAGCTCATCAAACAACTCAAATTGACCAATGATTTGGATGTGACTTATGTCTTAGAGCGCACTCTTTTTCAGATCATCATGACGCGAATAGAGTGTGGCGAGGGGCTAGATTCTCTTTTTACAGAAGCGTATGAGGCTTATTTTTATCTTCAAAGCCATGCCAATCCTTCCATTTTGGAAGATACAGCGGATCGCTATGAATTTGAAACAACGATGGCTCATTTTCAATGGCTCGTGAGCCAGCAATCTGAGGCGAATCTTAAAAAAATGGCCATTGATAGGCTCAAACAGTGCCCAAGTGTCAGAATGGATCTATTGCGTTTGGAAGGCTCATCGCCGCTGTATGATTTGGTTGCAGGAAATGGCCGCGTGGTTTATCAGTTCAATGTGCTTCAGGGTAAATTATTTGAAGAGAAACTGGCACGATGTGGGCTACCCTTAGCGATTCAGCATCACCCTTTGATCAAAGAGTTAGGTTTGGAAGAGAGTCATGAATGTCTCATGTCCGCCGATGGAAAATACATGCGTATTGCAAGGCCTGATGGCGATGTGCATCTTTTTTATAACAATGATAATCTCACTGTACAGAGAGAATGGTATGTAGATGGCGCCTCACAGTGCTATGAATTACAAGGCCTTTCTCCAGATCATCAGGCCAAACTTGCCAATCAAAGTAGTTTTGTCGTCCATTCCAATCTGCCTAAGCTTCTAACTGATGGCCAGATGAACTACTGGAGAGGTGTGGGCTCTCCTAGAGTTGATTTATTGGTTCGCAATGGTATTCCAATCTATAAGATTGATGTAACACGAGGAGACATCATTCTACTGAAAGACAATGGGGTGTCGGCAACTGATTATCAACTCAACAATTTTAATCTGGGATCTTT
>JAKBCM010000052.1 GCA_021807845.1 Pseudomonadota bacterium | reverse complement strand
GAAAAAATTGATTCCTTGATCTATCAGCTCACTTTAGCTGCTTAGAAAGCCCTTCGAGACGCGTGCTACGCACGCTCCTCAGGGCGAACGGATTAGGGAAAAATGGCTAAACTCGAGCCACGCATAATTAACATCTTAAGCTCCAAACATTTAACTAAGTGTGCATTATTTCATCACATGGTGTTTTTCATGTAAAATTTTTTTGTAAATCGTGTAGCGGCAAATTTGAAATGTCCCCTTTTGGTTGGACTAAGCCACTGCATGTGTATATAATTTGATTAATATGATTAACGCCAAATCGAGAGATACTCTATTTCAAATGCTGGGAGACGATGATGCTCCCATATTGATATTGGTGCTTGAACTGTTGGGTATACAAGATGACATTCAATTCTACTCTAGAGGAATTGCGATTCCTCTCAAATCTATAGCCAGTATAGAAAAGCTTCAAGATGAGCTCAAAGGGCTATCCTCAGTGAATAAGACTTTTCCCCTACAGATTGTTGAAGATTATATACTCATTGATTTGTTCTCAAAAGGAGATAAGCCTCCTATTCGATACCAAACTTTGCCACTCCCATTAAAAAGTGCTCATCAATTCATTCATTACAACAGACTAAAAGAGAATACGCCTTATCATCAGGTGACGCTGCCCTTTTTTAGAGACAAAGCAGCTCAAATCATTCAGCTGCAGTTTCGAATCCATGCCATAGAGAAGAAAATTAAATATGTTGAAACCCATACAGAGAAAGAGGCCCTGATTGAAAAATTGCACCGACTTCAGAGGAAAAAAAAACTGCTGCATCATAGAGTCATACGAGAGCCTTTAAATGATGGTTTTAATGAAGACATTGAACAAAAAATCCGCGCCAATCAATATGCCTTAATCAACTTCAGACACCCTGATTTCACCCGTCATCTATTTGGCGCATTGCGTAGAGGCATGATGAGCATGAATGAAATGATGACGGTTAAATTAATGTATGAAAGCTTATTTTGTTTCAATAAGGGACAGATGCCAGCAAATCCTGCGGCTCAATTTACAAAGTTTCACTTAACAGATCCGAATGGACCTTATGATTATCATTCCATCAGTCATTGGGGTGAGAAAGAAGAAAAAGCGCTCTCGATGAAATTAAAAGAACCCCACGCGGATGAAAAACATCATTATTACACCATCAATTTATCTCATGAGCAAACTGTTGCATATCTATATCATACTCTAGAATTGGCAATCAACGGACACCATTCAAGAAGAATCATGGAGAAACATTTTAAAAAGATGCTGGAATCTTATCTGAAGACCAAGCCTTCCAGTTTGCCTCTTCTTTATTTAATGGACCAATTGAACCTCAATAATGCCGTTGAATTCCAGACATTTATAGAGCACAGTGAGCCTCATTTAGCTCATTTTTTGCATCAACACTATGATAGAACAAACCAACCTTCAACACTTGGACTCAGCTTTGAAGATTATATGCGCGAAGGAAATTCTATCGCATTCCTTGCTAACTTGACTCATGTGAATTGCCACATTCCAAGTGTATGTATCTCACCTCAATATGATGCTAAAGAGCCTGGAACACCAATTTTGAGCTTTATTTTGCCAACGATAGACACATTGAATACCTTGCAGTTCGCCGCTCATGGTGAAGAATATACAGAACCTGTGGCTGTGATGGGTCCAGTCACATGCCGCATGATTAGGGCTTATGATGAAGTCCCGGCGCTTCACACGAAAGAAGTAGAAGCAAAAACTAAATCAGTTGAAGACCTACAAACGCTCTACCCAACAGCGGCTAACATCAAAACGCCTGGGAGACCCGTAGAATTGACGCATCCCGATGTAGTCAAAACAGAAAATCCTCATGGAGCCAGTCATTGTCATGATTTTTTACTGAGTTGGCATGATTTATTGCATACCTGGCGTAATGGTAGCAATTTTAAAGCGCTCATTCGCCATTTTCGAAGCGTACATGATGAGAAAGCAGGATTCGCAAAGAACAAGAGTGGCATGTCTAAAGTCCTTTTTTTATTGACTGATTTAGATTCCTCTGTCGGACAAAATATGAGAACCATTACGGCCTCTCCAGATGAGTTACAAACCCTCCATTCATTGATTAACTGTTTAAATCTTCTAGAGACTGCGGGTTTTGATTTTTCACAATCACAAGATGACAATGATCTATTGACTTATGACCTATTGACATCCTCAGCTCAAACGATATTCAGCCTCTTTAACTTAAACTTTGACCAATTCAGAGAGTACTTAGTAATCTTAAACAACCACCATCAAAACAAACATATTGAACGATTTGAACGGCTGATGGCGACACAACATCGCATCAACGATTATCTTCAAACACATCCCAATGCTTCTGTTGTTGAAATCATTCTGAGCGACCTGCTACAACCTCTGCAAGCTATCGACTCACACATATTTTCTATTTTCAAAATCGATGATTTGAAACAACTCTTTTATTGGTCAAGAAACTCAGGGTTATTTTTTAAAAAGGAATGGGCACCTTTGCTTTCATCCTTAGGGGTTGAGAGACAACTGAGAAAGAACCATCCTGATGCATTGAGAAAAGCCTTAGTTCATCTTGCTCTTCAGAACACTATGGTTGGTCAAGCACATCATGAGTTATTGAGTCAAGCTTTGGAAGCTGACATAGATATATCATCGAGCCTTTTCCATAAGAAAATGTAATTAACCTAATGGTGTGCTAGTGCAGCGTTTCACCGATTTTGCCTTGCTCCGTTAGTACTGTCATCCCGAGCTTGCGATCTTCGAAATAAGTACAGTGCAATATTCAAGAGATCCCTCGCAAGCTCGGGATGACGTGTAGGAGCAAGACAAAATCAGTGAAGCCCTATACTAGGGGCGTGTTGACATGTATGGAGCCTATGAAAAGCGCTAAAAAAGTAACGTCAATTGAGCTCGTACTTGGTTGGTATACAAATTAGATAAAACCAAGGTTTCAGTCGTTGTTTCAGCGGTAGTTAATCCTAAAGAGGCGCTACCTAAATCCGCATACTGATAGCCTACACCAACCCTTACATGGCGGTTGATATCGTAATCAAGCCCAACACCTACACCCCATGTGAAAGAAATTTGATTATGATTAGCAAATGGCGCAGTAGGGACAGCCATGTCCACCAATGAGGTTTCTTGATACCCCGAAGCACGGTTAAAAGCTGCTCCAATCTCCCATGAAAAATAAGGATGTATGCCTTCAAAGCTCAGCGATGAGACGAGTAATTTGTTAGTAAACATCACACGAGAATGCTGTATGTGGTAGGAATAGTATAGATCGGAGAATTCAGGCAAGCCAAATTGCCAAACATCCCCTTTTGGAGTGAGCTGTCCATCAGCATACCCTGAAATCCCAAAGTCAGCATACAACTCATCTGTGATAAGTCTCTCTAAACCAAGAAATATCCCACCATCTACAACGTTTGCACTAGCGTTGGCACTTGTATAATGGTTTTGAAAAGGCGGCAGTAAAGTAAGTGTTTGCGCTCGCCCTACCTTCACAAAATCTGGACCAAGATTGAGTGCTAACATTGGCCTATAAAGATTCCAGTCAAAGAGACAGGCGGCTAATGAGGCGAATGAACTTTGGGTATACATACTGAGCAAAGAGGACAGCAGTATTGCAACAGATCTTCGACTATCTAACATTATGAACGTTCCTAGTAAATAAAAAATAACAGGATGAATTTGTCAAACCCAGGCTATCACAGTTATGATTTTAGTGCATCTATGATATCCCTCACTACATATAAGCCATAGTTGGCACGAAGCTTGGAGCATAGGGCGTACCTACCCCAACCACATCATTCCAGAATTGGTGTTCTGGCCCAACGGTTAATGATGAATCCCAACTAAAGGTTTGAGCAACGTTATTCACAGTCAACGTAAACGCGGAGAGGGGCGCCCCGCTAGGTGGGTTTGTAGCCCCCGAGATGATTTGATGAGGCGGAATAACCAACCGAAGCGCATTCGCTGCCACCAATGTACTATATGAATTGTATAAATAAGGCGCTGTGAGCCCGATGACGCCTTTACCCAATAGATGACGCTCTTGGTTAATCAAAGCAAGAATACCTGCGTATAAAGGACACGCCAAACTTGTACCACCACCAGGAAAGTTTGTATTTCCCTCATAAATGATCAAACCTGTGACAGGATCAGCCAAAAATCCTATATCAGGGACTGCACGATGTTGATAAGCACCTATTGTCCCAGTATACCCGCCAGCGGTATAGGTGCTGATGGTCGCTTGCCAAGCCGGATTTGAAACACTTTGGCTAATCCCTCCTGTGGCACCATATACAAAACCACCGGTGTTATAAGTACCCCAGCCAGATTCAAAAGCATACGCCCAAGTGTTATCAACAAATAGGCTCGTACCACCCAAACCAGTCACATATTGAGAGCTTGCGGGGTATGCAACAGAATGTGTTTGCCCATTATGAGCACAAGTACCACCACTACCGTTTGGAGAGGTATAGGTATAATCACCGCAATCACCAGAAGAGAAATTTAGGCTCATACCTGCTGCTGCTGCAGTCTTTAAAGAAGATTCCAATGCTTCAGAATACGCACCTGGTTCATCACCGCCCCAACTGTTAGACAGAATATACGCATTGCTAAACCCGTCAATCGTAAACTGATTGGCTATCAGTGAAGCGATGATTGTTGCCAAATCAGCATCCAATACCGAGCCGTCTCCCGGTGATGATAAAACCAAAACCACATTCGCGTTCGGAGCTACTGTGTGAGACGATTCCAAATCTATCGCTATCTCGATATTCCATGAACCAGGCTTCGGATTACTTCCACAAGTGGTATATTGAGTCCCATCGGGATTAAGGATAGCAAAGTTTTTTGATGCGCCGGTTGTGACATATGGTGGCAATCCATTTGCTGTATTATATGCATTGGCATCAGATAAAATTTGCGTAGCACTATTCGTATCACAACCATCCAAGATAACAATGGTCTGGCCTGAACCATTAATGGTTGTTCCATTTACAGCCGGAACTTTGTTGAATTGGTAGGTCGTGATGAGGTTAGCACCGGTAATGCCCGCAATTGTAGATTGATTGGTGGGGACTGCACTAGGAATAAAAGAATCCCAAATCATATTAATATCATGTACTTTATCAGGCTTTTGTTGCGGATGAGGTGCAGGTGCCCGTAGCGAATGTGATTTGTATTGAACAATATTGCTGAGTCCTGTCACTTCCAATACATGCCGGGCTATATCAGCACTTAATGTCGGCGCTGAGGCATTGGCAAACACGGTTTGATTTTGGAACCGATAGGTATTGATTTGAGTTTTGAAGGTTTTCTCAATTTGCTGAACACTTGCAGTCACTTTAACACTATGATTGATAATTTCTGCTTGCATGCCTTGTGCAATAAAATATCGGCGTACTGATTCTTCCACCTGTGCACTGGGAGCAAACGTTTCTTTATATTCCTCCGGTGTCATAAACTTCTGATATCTTGAGCTATTTGGATCGTAAACATCATGAACCAGTTGGTCGAGTTGTTTTTCATGTCTTAATTTAAGCCACACGGTAACATGCATGGTTGTATTTGGTTTGACCGGTTTGAGATAGGTTGCCTCTTTCACGAAGCTTAAACCAGGGCTTTGCAAAGTGAGTCGGGACTTACTGATATCCGCATGAACCGCCATGGCTACCATATTTAAAGGGAGTAGAGCCATTGCCAATTTTTTTAGCTTCAACATCAAACACCTCCACTGTGAGTGATTCATTTAAATAGGGTGTGTTGAGCAACCTTCAACGTGATTCTGAGCGTAAAGAGAATGTTCTCACCATGGCAGAGAATCATGTGATCATTACCATTATTTAAAGAATAACCCGTTGATTGGACTAGCCGTTACAAACCCCAACTCATCGCCGGTTGCTAACGAATAGACATAACCACCTTGTGTGCCAGCATTGATGATGGCAGCCTTTGAATCGACGAACAATCGATAAACCGTTTGTGCATAAGTAGTCCAAGCCCCGCCTCCTTTCAGATTTGTGCTGGTATAAGCGTATTCGTTTGCAGTATTGACATAAAGGGTGTTGTTGCCAATATAAACATCTTGAATGGCACTTCCATCTGGCGCACCATTGATAGCAGCCCAGTTTTTTCCAGAATCGTGTGAATAATAGACAAAGCCGTCTGCAGAACCCGCATATAAATCGCCAGCATCCGTCCCAAATACCCCATTCACAGCACCTGTACCAGGTGCTGCCATTGTAGCAGTCCAAGTGGCTCCATTATCAGTTGAGCTATAGACATGCCCCCCATCCGTACCGATCAGTATCTTATTTGCAGAAGTGACAAATACGGTGTTCACTGCGCTCGCATCGGGTGTGACACTACTTTTATACCAAGAGGTGCCATTATTCGTTGAATAATAAACATGGTGGTCAGTACTGGCTGCATAAAGAATGTTATGACTCAGAGTGACCCCATTCACAGCATATCCTGCAACGGGCTTAGTGAGAGCTGTCCAATTTGCACCATTATTAGCTGAATAATAAACGCTACCACTTTGTGTGCCCACATAGTCTTGGGTTGTAGTGTTTAAAACAGTGACCGTTGTGGTGGCCCTCGCTTGATAGGTAGCAGGCGTCGTTGCAACAAGCACCGATAAACCATGGGCTTGACTTGCGAGGGTTGTTCCATCCAAATCGAGCATCAAACAGCAACTTTGTCCAGCTTTTAATGGAAATGGCTTAGGACATACAGCGATACCTGCGCAAGCACTGGCAACATTGGTCAACTGTGTTGCCCAAGCAGGAAGTTGTGATGTACTGAGATTCAATGCTGTATTGGCTGGTATAACACCTGCATTTACAGCGACCACATAATTTGCAGTTCCATGGGCGCCTGGAGCAAAGGTTGTAATCCCATTGGCAAAGTTAACTGTGATTGGGACAGTGCCTGCACTTGTCAGCAGAGGACAGAGTAACAGGGCAAATACTAATATGCTTTTCGTGAGGTTCCTTAACATAGCGTATCTTCCTTAAATGAGAAAAATAAATGGAAATCAAAGGGGATTTCTGGTTGAGCGAACGTATTTTGAGCATATGAGATCATGGCTAAAATTGAAGCATACCTTCCCTTATCAAAAGTCATGAGCTTTCCTTATCAGTTGTCTTTCCTAACGATCATTCAGATGGGCTTTGATTATCTCGACCCCCATTTACTCTGAATGAATGATCATGTTTTTACAACACATTTTTTTAGGGTGTGTTGACCATTCATTTTTTTTATCCTGGTATTTCTTTCTCCATCGTCGGTCTTGCTACACATAGCATTTACTATTGATGTCATAACGCTTATATTATCTTCATCATCTTTAGCTCCTAAAATCTCCTAGACAAAGAGGATAGGATTTGCTCAAGACCACTACCTTCAAGGATTCAAATGATTAGATTTAATGCGACCCCTTTAGAGAAATATGCCTCTTTGCATGTCTTTCCTATTTTAAGTCTATTTGGTATTACCTCTAAAAAATCACCTTCCATTAAATTAATCTTTAATTTTAACTTAGAAAAATCAATCAAATCCGACAATAAGGCACAATTAAGCTTCAATTTGAGAGATGCGAATATGCCCCCTACCCCCGGCACCTCAGATTTTTGCATCAAACATTTGACCCGCTGGCGGATGAATTTATCCCTCTATGAGTCTTTTTCTGATTTTTTACTGAAAATAAAACGTAAAAATTATCGGTCTTATCGACGCGCGCTGAAAACTTTTGAAGAATATGGGGCAACGATATCCTTGATAGAGGGAGATTGGTCAGACTATGCCGATAGCGCACATCGCCTTTACCTGAATGTAGCCGAAAAACATAAAGCACAACTCTATGATTTGAACTTCTTTCGCATGATCGCCAAATCAGAACCCTTTCAATTATTGTGCGTGTGGTACCAAGGTTCTTTAGTGGGTATCTTAGTGCTCATTGATGAAGGCGAGACGCTGCATTCTATGGTTTGTGGTCTTGATTATAATCATACCAAAAAAGCACACGCATACTCTCGTATGCATTATGAATTTATTCGCCTCGCCTTTGAAGCGAAAAAGTATACCATGGCTGATATTGGACTGACCGCTGATTCAGCCAAATCTTTACTGGATTTCCAGCCTGTAGCGGCTTGCATGGATGTTTCAGCAGAAAATCCATTCTTAAAAGGGATATTAAGACTCATTTCCCGTTTTATGACTTCTACCATCAACGAACAATCACAATTTAAATGGAAATTTCAATTTTTAAGACCTTTGTGATCCAACTGCCCCGCATTTTACTCTAAATTTACACTCTTAATCATATCTTAAT